>NZ_JBCNNS010000158.1:0-7255 GCF_039594335.1 Raoultella sp. | reverse complement strand
CAACTGATTCACGTATTCCCGTGCTCATGCTTAATCAGGCGACCTGTGATGACTCAACTTTCCGACACGCAAGCTACCCGGCAGCAGATTCGTCAACAAATTCGCCAGCAACGACGTGCGCTGACGACAGAACAGCAGGCGCAGTACGCCCGCCAGGGTGCCGATCGTGTGATGGTATACTCGCCCGTCGTACAGGCGAAAACCGTCGCCCTGTTTCTGTCATTTGATGGAGAACTCGACACCCGACCGCTGATTGAGCGGCTGTGGCAGGCCGGCAAGCAGGTTTATCTACCCGTACTCCACCCGTTCAGTCCGGGAAATCTGCTGTTTTTGCACTATCATCCGCGCAGCGAACTGGTGACCAACCGGCTGAAAATCGAAGAGCCTAAGCTCGATGCACGCGATGTCCTGCCGCTGGAGCAGCTCGATGTGCTGATGGTCCCACTGGTTGCCTTTGATGTCGCCGGACAGCGGCTGGGGATGGGAGGCGGTTTCTACGACAGAACATTACAGAACTGGCAGAATTATTCCCTGCAGCCTGTCGGTTATGCCCACGATTGCCAGCAGGTCGACGCGCTGCCAACCGAGCACTGGGATATTCCGCTGCCCGCGGTGATTACCCCCTCGAGGCTATGGCAGTGGCCGTAATCTAGTGAGTACCAGACCTCTTCAGTTGTCGGTTATGCCATCCGCTAAGTAAGAAGATCGTCGTCAGCGCCCCCAACAGCGCGCAGAACATATCCGACTGCGTGTCCCACGGATCGCCCTGAGTACCGAGAAAATCATCCGCCCCTTGCCCCATCGCCAGTGCTGCCCACCATTCGATAAGCTCGTAAGTGGCGCTGATCGCCAGCGCAATACAGCACACCAGAAACGAAAGCATCTTGCGCCCGCGCACATAGCCGCCACGCAGCAGAATTTCCCGCGCCGCCAGCGCCGGAACCAGCCCCTGGAAAAAGTGGCCAAGCTTATCGTACGGATTACGACTTAAATTGAGCCACGCCTGCACATCAAATCCAATCGGCACTTTCGCATACGTATACATCCCCCCGACCATCAGAATAATGGCATGGAAGAAGATAAGCGCGTAGAGGAGCGACGTGAGCGGGTAGCGCGAACGCGTCAAAAGCAGTAGCGGAACGATGATAATGACCGGCGTCACTTCCATCAGCCAGGTGAGGCTATCGTGGGTGCCCAGCCCCGTCCATGCCAGGATCAGCAGCAGCAGGAGAACACCCGTATTCTGTAGCGACGTGCTCATCATTTAAAGTGATCCCCGCAGGGATCCCTTCGTCAATCAGAACAGCAGACGGGCGCGGATGGTGCCTGGGATCGCCTTCATGGCCTGCAGCGCCTGTTGGGCCACATCTTCTTCTGCCTCAATATCAATCACCACATAGCCCATCTGCGGCGTGGTTTGCAGATACTGTGCTGCGATGTTGATGCTCTGTGCGGCAAAGATCTGGTTGATAGCGGTCAACACGCCCGGACGGTTTTCGTGGATGTGCAGCAAACGACGACCGCCGTGCAGCGGCAGAGAGACTTCCGGGAAGTTCACCGCAGAAAGCGTCGAACCGTTGTCGGAATACTTCGCCAGCTTACCGGCCACTTCCAGACCGATATTCTCCTGCGCTTCCTGAGTCGAGCCGCCGATATGCGGGGTCAGGATAACGTTGTCAAACTCGCACAGCGGCGAGGTGAACGGATCGCTGTTGGTCGCCGGTTCGGTCGGGAAGACGTCAATCGCCGCCCCTGCCAGATGCTTACGCGCCAGCGCATCACACAGCGCAGGGATATCCACGACCGTACCGCGCGAGGCGTTGATCAACAGTGCGCCAGGTTTCATCAGCGCCAGCTCTTGCGCGCCCATCATATTCTTAGTAGAGGCGTTTTCCGGCACATGCAGACTGACCACATCGCTCATATTCAACAGGTCGGAGAGGTGCTGGACCTGGGTGGCGTTGCCCAGCGGCAGTTTGCTTTCGATATCATAGAAATAGACGTGCATCCCCAGAGATTCAGCCAGAATCCCCAGCTGCATGCCGATATGACCATAGCCGATGATCCCCAGCTTTTTGCCGCGCGCTTCAAAGCTGCCGACCGCCAGCTTGTTCCATACGCCGCGGTGCGCTTTAGCGTTTGCCGACGGTACGCCACGTAGCATGAGCAGCAGTTCGCCGATCACCAGTTCAGCAACGGAACGGGTATTTGAGAACGGGGCGTTAAACACCGGGATACCGCGTTTTGCCGCCGCGTTTAAATCAACCTGATTGGTACCGATACAGAAGCAGCCGACCGCGACCAGTTTCTCCGCTGCGGCGAAGATCTCTTCAGTCAGATGAGTACGGGAACGCAGGCCGATGAAATGGGCATCACGGATTGACGCTTTCAGCTCTTCGCTATCCAGCGCGCCTTTGTGAAATTCGATATTGGTGTAGCCTGCTGCGCGGAGGCTGTCCAGCGCTTTTTGATGCACACCTTCAACCAGCAGAAACTTAATTTTGTCTTTTTCCAGTGATACCTTAGCCATTTCCCCGTCCTGTTTTGTCTTATCTGATGTCGTGCCGAACGAAAGTTCTTCTCAGCAACATATCAAAAAAAACTATCGCGGCAATATGAACGTTTGCGTCGACGACCTGAAGAAATATCACACAGAGGGAAATGACAGGACAAAACACCAGAAAGAAAAGAAAAGGCAGATTGTTACTAAGATTGGCCGCATAAATGTGATAGAAGTCACCAAATTTAGCCTGGAGAAAAAATAGTTGCCGGGGAGCCGTTCGCTCCCCCGATTATATTATTTTACGATGGTTTTCACGCCATCGGCGGTTCCGATCAGTGCCACATCCGCTCCGCGATTGGCAAACAGCCCGACGGTGACGACGCCAGGAATACCGTTAATTTTGTTTTCCAGTGCGACGGCATCCAGAATTTCCAGGCCGAACACGTCAAGAATCACATTACCGTTGTCGGTCACCACGCCCTGGCGATACTCCGGACGGCCACCCAGCTTCACCAGCTCACGCGCGACAGCGCTACGCGCCATCGGGATAACTTCCACCGGCAGCGGGAATTTGCCCAGAATATCTACCTGTTTAGAGGCATCAGCGATGCAGATAAACTTGTCGGCTACCGAGGCGATAATCTTTTCACGGGTTAATGCCGCCCCGCCGCCTTTAATCATCTGCATATGGCCGTTAATCTCATCGGCGCCATCAACATAGATACCCAAGCGGTCCACGCTATTAAGATCGAAAACCGGAATGCCAAGGCTTTTCAGTTTGTCGGTAGAAGCATCAGAGCTGGAAACAGCACCTTCAATCTGCCCTTTCATGGTGCCGAGCGCATCGATAAAATGCGCGGCCGTAGAGCCCGTACCGACACCCACGATGGTGCCCGGTTGTACATACTGCAATGCCGCCCAGCCTACTGCTTTTTTCAGTTCATCTTGCGTCATGATTATGGTCCGAGATGTGAATACCTGTGGCGCATTATAGAACACCAGGGGAGGAATTGTCCCTGCGGCACGGTCACACAACTGAACAGACCATTTTTCATCTTCATCAAAAACGAATTTATGTCATAGTGCGAGTTAATGAAAAGTGACAGGGGCACGCCAGAATAATGAAACGACCGGACTACAGAACATTACAAGCGCTGGATGCGGTGATCAGAGAACGTGGGTTTGAGCGCGCCGCGCAGAAGCTATGCATTACACAGTCCGCCGTCTCTCAACGCATTAAACAGCTGGAAAATATGTTCGGCCAGCCTCTGCTGGTCCGTACCGTGCCGCCGCGTCCGACCGAACAAGGACAGAAACTGCTGGCCTTGCTGCGTCAGGTTGAGCTGCTGGAAGAAGAGTGGCTGGGCGATGAACAGACCGGGTCCACGCCGCTGCTGCTGTCGCTGGCGGTTAACGCCGACAGTCTGGCGACCTGGCTGCTGCCCGCGCTGTCGAACGTCCTTTCCGACTCCCCTATCCGTCTCAATCTGCAGGTGGAAGATGAAACGCGTACTCAGGAACGCTTACGCCGCGGCGAAGTGGTCGGCGCGGTGAGTATTCAGCCGCAGGCACTCCCGAGCTGTCTGGTGGATCAACTCGGAGCGCTGGACTATCTGTTCGTCGCCTCGAAAGAGTTTGCGCAACGCTATTTCCCTAACGGCGTAACCCGCTCAGCCCTGCTGAAAGCGCCGGTTGTCGCTTTCGATCATCTGGATGATATGCATCAGGCGTTTTTACAGCAGAACTTCGATTTGCCACCGGGCAGCGTCCCGTGCCATATCGTTAACTCTTCAGAAGCCTTTGTGCAACTTGCGCGCCAGGGCACAACCTGCTGCATGATCCCGCATTTGCAGATTGAAAAAGAGCTCAACAGCGGCGAGCTTATCAACCTCACTCCAGGGCTGTTTCAGCGTCGGATGCTCTACTGGCATCGCTTCGCGCCGGAAAGTCGGATGATGCGTAGGGTCACCGATGCGCTAATCGATTACGGCCATAAGGTGCTGCGCCAGGACTAAACGCTGGCAATAAAAAAAGCCACTTCAGATGAAGTGGCTTTTTGCTTTAGGGCTTACGGTGCCGCATCAGGCTGCTTAGCCGGCGTAGCGGGAGCCGGAGCGGGCTGAGCGGGCTGCAGTTCAAAAACAACATCGACCTGATCGTCAAACTGAATAGTCGCCTGTTCGTAGGTTTCCTGCGCAGAAACCGGCGCCGCATCGGCAGCCTTCATCATGCGTACCATCGGGCTCGGCTGATAGTTCGAAACATGGTAGCGAACGCTATAAACCGGTCCCAGTTTACTGTGGAAACCTGACGCCAGCTCTTGCGCCTGGTGTACCGCATCATCAATAGCCGCTTTACGCGCTTTGTCTTTATAGGCATCCGGTTGCGCAACGCCCAGCGACACAGAACGTACTTCATTCAGACCCGCTTTTAGTGCACCATCCAGCAGGCCGTTCAACTTGTCCAGTTGACGCAACGTCACTTCAACGGTGCGCACCGCGCGGTAGCCTTTCAGAATGCTTTTACCATTCTGATAGTCATAATCAGGCTGAGTACGCAGGTTTGCTGAGTTGATATCTTTTTTGGCGATGCCATTCTTTTCGAGGAAAGAGAGATACTGCGCCACGCGATCGTCGGCCTGTTTTTTCGCCGACGCGGCATCTTTCGCGGCAACGTTCACTTCAATCGCCAGGGTGGCGATATCCGGCACCGCGGCTACGCTGGCGGTACCCGAGGTCACAATGTGCGGGCCGTTCGGCAATTCATTTGCCTGTACTGCCATCGCATTCAATCCGATTGCTGCCGCCAGGGCCATGAGTTTTAACTTCACTGTCGTTTCTCCATCTTACATTGGGTCGCCCGTCTACGGACGCATGTCTGCAAGCTTAACGCGTCCGCAGCGAAAGTCCATCGGACTAAGCCTGGTTAAAAAGGACCTGGACATGCAGGAAACCGTCTTTCGCCAACTGCAACGCAATACACCACATCACCAGGCCGACCAGCACATTAATAATCCGCTGTGCTCGCGCAGTACGTAAGCGTGGTGCCAGCCAGGCCGCCAACAGGGCCAGGCCAAAGAACCACAGGAATGACGCGCTGATGGTGCCTAACGCAAACCAGCGCTTTGGCTCCACGGCCAGCTGCCCCCCCAGGCTGCCCAGCACGACGAAAGTGTCGAGATAGACATGCGGGTTAAGCCAGGTCACCGCCAACATGGTGACGATAATTTTCCAGCGTCCCTGCTTCATGACTTCCGCACTGGCCAGTTCCAGATTGCTGCTCAGCGCTGTTCTCAAGGCGCCAAAACCGTACCAGAGCAGAAAAGCCACGCCCCCCCAGGTAACCAGCGCCAGCAGCCACGGTGACTGCATCAGCAATGCGCTACCACCAAAAATGCCGGCGCAAATCAGCAACAGATCGCTCAACGCGCAAAGGAGCGCGATCATCAAATGATACTGACGACGAATCCCCTGATTCATCACAAACGCATTTTGCGGACCAAGCGGCAAAATCATAGCCGCTCCCAGGGCAAGCCCCTGAAAGTAATACGATAACATGGTGTTTTTTCCGGTAAAGCTGTTAATGCAGGGGAATATAGCGCGATAAAATCATTAGAGGAAATGGATAATTTTAATCATTAATAAGTGTGGCTAATACAGACGAGGCAATAAAGGCCAGCATCGCTGGCCTCTGAATCGGCGGCTGAATTACTCCGCTTTCTCCTGCGGACGAACCATATGAACATCCATCTGCGGGTATGGGAAGCTGATGCCGTTGGCGTCAAACTCGCGTTTAATACGCTCCAGCACATCCCAGTATACGCTTTGCAGATCGCTGCTCAGACTCCAGACGCGCACCACATAGTTCACCGACGACGCCCCCAGTTCATGAAGGCGTACCGTCATTTCGCGATCTTTGAGAATACGATCTTCCGATTCAATAATACGGGTGAGCAGCTGCTTGACCTTATCGATATCGGCATCATAGGACACGCCGATAATAAATTCGTTGCGGCGTGCCGGTTCGCGGGAAAAGTTAATGATATTTCCGGCGATAATTTTACCGTTCGGAACCACCACAATTTTACCGTCGGCCGTACGCATGGTCGTAGAGAAAATCTGCACGCTCATTACCGTACCGGCGACGCCACCGAGATCAACATACTCACCTGCGCGGAACGGGCGGAACATCACCAGCAGTACGCCAGCGGCCAGGTTAGACAGCGAACCTTGCAGCGCCAGGCCTACGGCTAAACCGGCGGCACCGAGGACGGCGATCACCGATGCCGTCTGCACGCCTACGCGGCCTAATGCGGCAATCAGGGTGAACGCGACAACGGCATAGCGCACCAGGGCGGACAGAAAATCGGCAACGGTCGCATCAATCTTACGCGCCAGCATCAGTCGGTTCACCGTATTAGAGATGACCCGTGCCACAATCATACCGACGATAATAATCGCGATAGCGGCAACGATATTGACGGCATAGCTCAGCAGTAATTCCTGATTGCGCACCAGCCAGGAACTGGCGTTATGTAGGCTATCGCCAACGTTCAACTCTTCCATTTAATCTTCCTTATGAATACCCGTAGGGGGAATAAAAAAAACAAACCTGTACAGAGACAGGTTAACTAAGGGTAAACAATATGCCCATGTTTTGCCAAGTTGATCACAGTTCACCGCAAGATATCGCGTTATTCAGCCATAAAAAAAGCCCGCTATTCTGCGGGCTTTCGGGCAAGAAACAGATTTT
>NZ_JBCNNS010000157.1:0-8454 GCF_039594335.1 Raoultella sp. | reverse complement strand
GGTGCCGACTGAAGCGGATGTTGCGTAAAGTAGTTACGCAGACCGTTATAAATGGCTTCGGCAATCTGCTGCTGATAATTGTCGCTCCCCAACAGACGCTCTTCCCCGGTGTTGCTGATAAAGCCAGTTTCCACCAGGATCGACGGGATATCCGGCGAGCGCAATACGCCAAGGCTGGCATGCTCAGGACGGCGTTTATGCAGATCGCCCACCCGCTGCAGCTGACTTAATACGTCCGTTGCCACATCATAGCCAACGCGCTGAGAATGCCCGAACTGTAAATCCAGCACCGCCTGGCTAAGATAGGGATCGGACTGGCTGTTCGCCAGCACATCGCCCGCCCCGCCGAGCAGTTCAGACTGCTTCTCATGCTGTTCGAGCCAGCTGGCCATCTCGCTGTTCGCGCGACGGTTGGATAGCACCCATACCGACGCGCCGGTAGCATCGCGATTCGGTGCCGCATCGGCATGAATGGATACCAGGAAGTTAGCGTTCTGCTTACGCGCCACGTCCGAACGCCCCATCACCGAAATAAAGTAATCCCCATCGCGGGTCAACACCGGCTTGAACAGCGGATCGGCATTTAACAACGCGCGCAGTTTGCGGGCGATGGCAATCGTGACATTTTTCTCTTTGGTGCCGTTCGGTCCAATCGCGCCAGGATCCTGTCCGCCGTGACCGGCATCAATGGCGATAATCACCTTATCATCCGACGCCACCGCGCGGCTCACCGGGCGCGCCACGCCCTGGCTGCTGGTCATCGCCGTTTGTCGTTCGCTACCGGACGATTTGAACGGATTGCGTGCGGGTTCAGCCGGACGTAATGGCTGCACCGGCTTTTCTACCCGTTTAGCCGCCACTGGCGGCGGTGGAGGTGGCGCATCGGCATTAATCGTGAAAACCACGGTGTAGTTTGAGCCATTTTGCTGCTTCACCGCGCGCGTTTTACCATCTTCCGTCAGATCCACCAGCAAGCGCAAAGTCTGGGGATCTTGCGGCGTTCCCGCCCGAATGCTTTTCACCAGATTGTTGCCGCTAAACAGCAGCGGTAGCCCTTGCAGCACTCCGCTCTGCTTAATATCCAGCACCATGGTACGCTTGCCCTGTGGACGGAACGAATATTCGGGATCGCCGATAAAGCTAATCGTAATACGGGCTTGTTGATCTCCATTTGCAACCTGGATATCGGATAAACTTGCCGCGGTGACCTGAATGCTAAACAGCATCAGCGTCGCGGCCAGCCAACTGGTTATGCGATAGATCATCCCGTTATCCTTCAGGCTAAACGTGTCAATAAAGACTCACCCAATGCAGAGACCGCCGTTACGCGCGCCTCACGCCCTTGTGCCTGATACGCAAGATGAATTTCGACATCCGGCTCAGGCAATACACCTGCACCTTGTTGTGGCCACTCCACCAGGCAGATGGCATCGTTAGCAAAATAATCACGAATCCCCATAAATTCGAGCTCTTCAGGGTCCGCCAGACGATACAGGTCAAAATGGTACACCGTCAGATTGTCGAGCGCGTAGGGTTCCACCAGCGTATAGGTCGGGCTTTTAACATTCCCGCGATGGCCGAGCGCGTGCAAAAAGCCGCGGCTAAAGGTCGTTTTCCCCGCCCCCAAATCGCCATACAGATAGATAACCGTCGCGCCAGTACAGGCCTGCGCAATACGGTCACCAAGGTCTAAAGTTGCCTGCTCATCGGCTAAAGGAATCACTCGGTTAATCATGGTTCAGGTCAATCACATCCGGGTTAACAACACGCCTGAGCGTGGAAAAGAGATCGGTCGCCAGCATCCCACGGCTGCCATAACGGGCAGCCAGTCGGTCAGCGGCTTCGCCATGCGCCACGCAGCCAGCGCAGGCTGCATCATACGGCGTCAGCCGTTGTCCTGATAGCGCGGCGATAATACCGGTCAGCACATCGCCCATTCCGCCGCTGGCCATCCCGGCATTGCCGGCATCGATAATACCCATCTCGCCTGCTTCGCTGGCCACCACCGTGCCCGCGCCTTTCAGCACGACCACACCTCCGTACCGTTTTACCAGACGTTGCGCAGAAAGTAAGCGATCGCTTTCAATTTCTGCCACGCTGCAGTTCAGCATACGGGCGGCTTCACCGGGGTGCGGCGTCAGCACACGATTGTGACGTTTATCGGGATTGATTGCCAGCAGGTTCAACGCATCCGCATCCCACACCATTGGCTTGTGACAATCCCGTACCTGGCGCAGCGCCTGGGCTCCCCATTCGCTTTGCCCAAGACCGGGACCAATCGCCACCACATCGGCCCATTGCAGACTGTCTTCAACACTCTGCGTCGTCAGCTCATGGACCATTAATTCAGGTCTGGCGGCAACAACAGGGGCAATATTTTCTTTGTGAGTGAGCACTCGCACCAAACCTGCGCCAGTCCGTAATGCCGCTTCACCGGTCATGCGGATGGCACCAGCGGTACCGCGATCGCCGCCGATAATCACCAGTTTACCGTGATCGCCTTTATGCGATGTCGGACGTCTGGGAGGGAGCCAGTCGGCCAACTGTGACGCATCGAAACGCCGCAACGGCACCGTCTGAGCAGCCAGCCAGCTTTCGAGTCCCAGCGCGTGATAATACAGGCGGCCAACCACATCCCGGGCTTTACCCGTCAGCAGCCCGGGCTTGAGGCCGATAAATGTGATCGTGCAGGCCGCATCTATCACCGCTCCTGGAGTGCTACCGGTTTGCGCATTGAGTCCCGAGGGGATATCCAGCGCCACAACCGGTGCAGGATGCGCATTCGCACGCTGGATTAAGGCCGCGATATTCTCCCGCGGAGCGCTATGTAGTCCGCTGCCAAGCAGCCCGTCGATAATGAGAGAGATCTCCGGTGGCCAGGGAATATCTGCGGCGTGAATGGTCCCTCCGGCGCTCAGCCACGCATCACGGGCGGCGCTAGCTTCTTCCGGCAGTGGTTTCTCGCTCTCAAGGGCCAGCAGCGTGACGGCGATGCCCTCAGCCTGCGCCAGACGCGCCACCACGTAGCCATCACCACCGTTATTGCCATAACCGCAGAGGATCAACCAATGTTTGCTGGCAGGGTAGTCGGCTCGCGCCCGCTGAAAAGCCGCTTCGCCGGCCCGCATCATCAGCTCAAACAGCGTCAGGCCCAGACTGTCCGCCGCCGCTTTTTCCGCGCGCCGCAGCGCATCTGCAGGCCAGATGAAGTGTGGTATACTCACAGGGTTTTTCGTCATCGTATGGTCCATCATGCCTCAGCCCCTCGATCTCAATAAGTTAGCGCAGCAAATCAAGCAATGGGGCACTGAACTGGGGTTCCAGCAGGTCGGGATTACCGATACCGATCTCAGCGCCAGCGAACCTAAACTGCAGGCATGGCTGGATAAACAATACCACGGCGAGATGGAATGGATGGCGCGTCACGGAATGATGCGCGCCCGTCCCCATGAGCTTCAGCCCGGTACGTTACGCGTGATCAGCGTGCGGATGAACTATCTTCCCGCCAACGCCGCTTTTGCCCGCACCCTGAAAGATCCCTCGCTAGGTTACGTCAGCCGGTATGCCCTCGGGCGTGATTATCATAAGCTGTTGCGCAACCGCCTGAAAAAACTTGGCGAGATGATTCAGGAACAGTGTACTTCGCTCAATTTTAGACCGTTTGTCGATTCTGCGCCCATTCTGGAGCGCCCTTTGGCGGAAAAAGCCGGGCTTGGCTGGACCGGCAAGCACTCGCTTATTCTCAACCGCGATGCCGGATCATTCTTTTTTCTCGGTGAACTGCTCGTTGATATTCCGCTCCCTATCGACAGCCGGGTGACGGAAGAGTGCGGCCGTTGCGTTGCCTGCATGACTATCTGCCCTACCGGTGCGATCGTCGAACCCTATACCGTTGATGCCCGCCGCTGTATCTCTTATCTGACCATTGAGCTGGAAGGCGCCATTCCCGAGGAATTTCGCCCACTTATTGGCAACCGCATCTACGGCTGCGATGACTGCCAGCTGATTTGCCCGTGGAACCGCTTCTCACAGTTAACGGACGAAGCGGACTTCAGCCCACGCAAAGCGCTGCATGCGCCGCCGCTGGTAGAACTGTTTGCCTGGAGCGAAGCGCATTTTCTGAAGGTGACGGAGGGGTCTGCCATCCGCCGGATTGGTCATCTGCGCTGGCTACGGAATATTGCCGTTGCATTGGGTAATGCGAGCTGGGATGAGGCGCATCTTACTGCGCTGGAAAGTCGCCGAGGTGAGCACCCACTACTCGATGAACACATTGAGTGGGCGGTGGCGCAACAAATTGAGAAACGCAATGCCAACGTCGTTGAAGTACAGTTGCCGAAGAAACAACGTCTGGTTCGGGTGATCGAGAAAGGGTTGCTGAGAGATGCCTGATTCATTCACAGGCTGTGAATAAAAACAAAAACACATTGCGTTTCAATAAACAGACGTTCGTCAAGTGATCGCATTAACACTTTGGAATGAAATTTTCTTATTAAATATCAAATAGATATATTTACATCATTCAAAAATTGAAGTTGCTCAACGTCAGGTTGCGAGAGTTTAACCTGTGGATAACTCTGTTTACAGTATTTTTCTTTCGACAGCGGAAAGCATCCCCTGCGCGATTTTGCACTGTGGATAAACTGGAGATGAGAAGAAATTCTGGAGCGGGAAACGAGACTCGAACTCGCGACCCCGACCTTGGCAAGGTCGTGCTCTACCAACTGAGCTATTCCCGCTTGGGTATGGTGACTTTCAAATTCTGGAGCGGGAAACGAGACTCGAACTCGCGACCCCGACCTTGGCAAGGTCGTGCTCTACCAACTGAGCTATTCCCGCTTGGGTATGGTGCTTTCAAATTTTGGAGCGGGAAACGAGACTCGAACTCGCGACCCCGACCTTGGCAAGGTCGTGCTCTACCAACTGAGCTATTCCCGCATACTTCTTGCCATATTTCTACAGCGTCGTGATGCGCATTTCTGCTTCGTCACGGGAGGCGCATTATACGAGAATTCGATTTACCTGCAACCCCCCTGCGAACACTTTTTTGCGTTTTTTGTCTGAGTGGGCATTTTATCGCCAGACACATCGCCAAATTGTACAAATAAGCATCGGGCAAGGCAAAATAACTTTTTCCAGCCGTGCTAAAGGCGCAAAATCGCTCAGATTTGTGGGCCCGATACCCGCTCACGGTCAACAATCATGACAAACAGGGAAATTCAGATGACAAGAGCGCTTTCCGTCCTGCTGCTGACCACGCTGCTTGCTACAGGGACAGCATCTGCGACGACGCTACATTTCGGCACCACGACGGCCAATCCGCCCTTTGAAACCGTGAATGCGAAAAACCAGCCCTCAGGGTTTGATATCGATCTGGCCAAAGCACTGTGCAAACAGATGCAGACCGAATGCAAATTTACCCCTCAGGACTTCAATACGCTGATTCCCGCGCTGCGTTTTAAAAAATTCGATGCCATCATTGCCGGCATTGAAGTCATTCCCATGCGCGAAAAGCAGGTCGCCTTTACCCAGCCCTATCGTCAGACACTCTCCGGCGTCGTGGTAACGACAAAAGGGGCCGCCCATCGCTTCGCCGATCTGAAGGGCAAGACACTCGGTGTCGTTAAAGGCACTGTCCACCAGCACTATCTACGCGATCAACAAAAAGGGGTCAACGTCATTGAGTACGACAATGACGCCAGCGCATTGTCCGCGCTGAAAGAGGGGAGCGTGAATGCCGTGATGGGCGACCAGAAAACCCTCGCCCCGTGGCTGCAGGAGAATCCTGATTACGCCATGATGGATGAACGAGCGACCGATCCGAAATATTACGGCAAGCAATATGCCATTGCGGTACGTAAAGACGATCCGGAGCTGCTCAATGCCATGAATGCTGCGCTGGAGGTGGTTAAGGCATCGCCTGACTTCCAGGCGATGGAACAAAGGTGGTTTAAGTAAGCTAGCTACGCCGGGGCCATCTCCATCTGACCCCGGCGCTGTCATTACAGCTTGATAAAGTTCTCGCGATAGTAAGCCAGCTCCGCTACCGACTCGCGGATATCATCCATCGCCTGATGGGTACCCTGCTTTTTAAAACCATTCAGGATTTCCGGCTTCCAGCGGCGCGCCAGCTCTTTCAGCGTGCTGACGTCGAGGTAACGGTAGTGGAAATACGCTTCCAGCTCCGGCATATATTTGAACAGGAAGCGGCGATCCTGACCAATGCTGTTGCCGCAGATAGGCGATTTGCCCGCCGGCACCCACTGTTTAAGAAATTCGAGGGTCGCCAGTTCCGCTTCGCGATCGCCTTGTTTGCTGGCCTTAACGCGTTCGACCAGCCCGCTCCCGGTATGCGTGCGCACGTTCCATTCATCCATCAGCGCCAGCTGCGCGTCGGACTGGTGAACCGCAATCGTCGGCCCCTCCGCCAGAATATTCAGGTGCGCATCGGTCACCAGAGTGGCGATTTCAATAATGCGATCGCGCTCAGGATCCAGCCCAGTCATTTCAAGATCGATCCAAATCAGGTTGTTTTCATCTGCACTCATGCTATTTTCCACCCATAATTTTACAATTCTGGCCCGTAAAACTTCAGGACGCAGGCAAAACAACGTACCAGCATCTTGCAAGATGACGGGTCGATATTCATCTTAGATAGCGTGTATCATAGAGGTTTTGCCCACCCAGGGCGACCAGGAGCCAGTTCGATTGAGTAAAAATAAACTCTCCAAAGGCCAACAGCGCCGCGTGAAGGCCAACCACCAGCGCCGCCTGAAAACGACTTCGGAGAAGGCCGATTACGATGACAACCTGTTTGGTGAAACCTCTGAAGGGATCGTCATCAGCCGCTTTGGCATGCATGCCGATGTCGAATCCGCCGATGGTAGCGTTCACCGCTGCAACATTCGCCGTACAATACGTTCGCTGGTCACCGGCGATCGCGTCGTCTGGAGACCCGGTAAAGATGCCGCCGATGGCGTCAATGTGAAAGGGATTGTCGAAGCGGTACATGACCGAACCTCCGTCCTGACCCGTCCGGACTTTTACGATGGTGTCAAACCTATCGCCGCCAATATCGATCAAATCGTCATTGTTTCCGCGATCCTGCCCGAGCTGTCTCTGAACATTATCGACCGCTATCTGGTCGCCTGCGAGACGCTGGATGTTGAACCGCTGATTGTGCTCAATAAGACCGACCTGCTGGATGCCAGCGGCATAACCTTCGTTAACGAGCAGATGGATATCTACCGCGGCATCGGCTATCGCGTGCTGATGGTTTCCAGCCGCACTCAGGATGGCCTCAAGCTGCTTGAGGAAGCACTCACCGACCGTATCAGCATCTTTGCCGGGCAGTCCGGGGTGGGGAAATCCAGCCTGCTGAACGCGCTGCTGGGTCTGCATGACGATCAGATCCTGACCAATGACGTGTCTGACAACTCAGGACTCGGCCAGCACACCACCACCGCCGCGCGTCTCTATCACTTCCCGCACGGCGGCGATGTGATCGACTCCCCCGGCGTTCGCGAATTCGGCCTGTGGCACCTGGAAGCGGACCAAATTACCCGCGGCTTTGTCGAATTCCATGATTATTTAGGCCGTTGTAAATATCGCGACTGCAAGCACGATACCGATCCGGGCTGCGCCATTCGTGAAGCGGTAGAAAATGGCCACATCGCCAAGAGCCGTTTTGAAAACTATCACCGCATTCTGGAAAGCATGACTCAGGTGCAGGTAAAAACGCGTAAAAGCTTTTCATCATCCGATGACTGACATTTAAGCTGAGCATCGTTAGAATCGTCCCCTTTTTTGCAGGGCCCCGCACGTTGGCGGGGTCAGGAACGACAAATCATGGCCTGGAGGCTACCTTGTTAAACGATCTTAAACTTTCACTGCAATACATTCTGCCTAAACTGTGGCTCACCCGCCTCGCAGGCTGGGGTGCGAGCAAACGAGCGGGTTGGCTGACAAAGCTGGTCATCGATCTGTTCGTGAAATACTACAAGGTCGACATGAAAGAGGCGCAAAAGCCCGATACCGCCAGCTACCGCACCTTTAACGATTTCTTCGTGCGCCCGCTGCGTGAAGACGCCCGTCCATTGAATACGGATCCTAACGTGCTGGTCATGCCAGCCGATGGCGTTATCAGCCAGTTGGGCGCGATCGAAGACGACAAAATTTTGCAGGCAAAAGGCCACAACTACACGCTGGAAGCACTGCTGGCAGGGAACTACCAGATGGCCGAACTGTTCCGCAACGGTACCTTCGCCACCACCTACCTGTCGCCGCGCGACTATCACCGCGTACACATGCCGTGCACCGGTATCCTGCGTGAAATGATCTACGTCCCGGGGGATCTGTTCTCCGTTAACCACCTGACCGCACAGAACGTTCCGAATCTGTTTGCCCGTAACGAGCGCGTCATCTGCCTGTTCGATACTGAGTTTGGCCCGATGG
>NZ_JBCNNS010000156.1:0-8509 GCF_039594335.1 Raoultella sp. | reverse complement strand
TACACCTTGCCTTACACCGTAGCTACTGTTCATGATTTCAATAGCGCCTTCTCTACCTGGCATCAGACAATCGCCTTTTACCTGAACTCCATTCTCATCATATAAAAATAAATACGCTGGTAATGACCTTTTCATAATCTCCCGTCGTTATCAATAAAAAATGAATCTGTATACTGTTTGCCGTTTAGGCCATAATAGATGTTGTATTGATAACCATTTCTCAATTTAAATTTAAAACATGTGTTGGGGTAGGATGCATTTATTCCTTTATCGCTTTTAATAACTGTGTGGTTGCCTTTTGGATAATAGTAGATAGTGTAATATTCTAACGCGTCATTTTTATTTACACTAAAGCACAGAGTATCTCCATGAATGAAGATGCTACGCTGGGAAGGGCCCGGCTTACCTCCCGGACAACCGGAAAGAAGAATGATTAAAGGGAAAATGACGAGTCTTTTCATCCAGGGAATCCTTTCATGACGGATTTGTATTTATGAATTAAATCATAAAGAGATTTTTTTGATGTATAATCACGATATTCATATAACCCTCTGTTATTTTCGAAGCCATAATTAATCAATAGCCAATAATCACTGGCGATTGATGCCTGTTGCTCTAACCCGTAATGGAGGAAATCTGCTTTGTCCAGACTGTAGCTATAATCAGCGAAGCGAGAAAATAAACCTCTTGCCCTGACAAACATACCTTTTTGGGTTTGCCACGCATGAACCATTTCATGCATGAATCTATGTTTCTTTGCGAGATCTCGCTCTAATGAAAAATCTGGTGAATAGGTTTCTTCTCTGAACCATAATTCACCGTTGGGGGTCATGGCGACATCAACGGGTTGAAGGTTAAAGGGTAAGTAACTTTCACGGTGTACCCAAATCCGACTATAGTTAAGGCTTTCGCCAAAAAGCGTTTTCGCCAGAGCGATCTCACCAATTGTTAGTTGTCTTACGCCACCTGGGTTTATCGCCGTTCCTGATGTCGGCCTTATTCTTTCATCTACTGGCATTCAATATCTTCCTGGTCCATTATTGATATTTATATCGATACTACGCCTGAATTTAATGAGTAAGAAAAAGGAATTTACGCGAAGACTCTTAAAGTTACAGTAACTAGAGTGCGTTGAAGTTATTGCAGGCGCCACTGGCCAACATGTATTATTAGTGGCGTCAATATCAACGGCAGTGTGAAAAATAGTAAAAGAGAGCGTGTTATATAAGATATATAAATGAGTTGTTGAATGGCATATATAAATAGCATGGCGAGGAATAAAACGCGTTCTGAAAACTAACAATGAGTTTTAATCGTTTCTCCCACCTGCCGCGGGCCGGTTTCTTGCTGCAATCCCCTCAGCCACCACGGGTTTTAGCTGGTTAAGACCCCGCATGCGTAGGTCCGCCTTCATATCGTTTTTCCCTTTCTTCAGCTCATTAATCTGGCGCTGCCTGCTGTCGAGGCCGGGTGTTTCCCGCTATGATGAGCGGCTGATTTAAGGAGAACGTATGGTCTGGATAATGCTGGCAACGCTTGGCGTGGTGTTTGTGGTCGGATTTCGGGTGTTGACCTCTGATTCCCGCCGGGCGATCAAACGCTTAAACGAACGACTGGGGATCACGCCGGTTGCGATTGAGTCGATGATCGACCAGTTTGGTAAAACGGCTGGAACCGAGTTTATTCGCTACCTTGAGCGTCCTGATGAGGCCCATCTGCAGAATGCCGCGCAGGTGCTGCTGATCTGGCAGGTCTGTATTGTTGATGGCAGCGAAGAGAATCTGCTCAGTTGGCACCGCCTGCTGCGTAAAGCCCGGCTTGCCGCGCCGATAACCGATGCGCAAATCCGCCTGACGCTTGGCTTTATGCGCGAAATAGAGCCCGATCCGCATGAGCTAAACGCTTTCCAGCTGCGCTACAACCAGCTCTTCCTGCCGGAAGAGGGGGTATTTTATCTTCATTGATATCATGAGTTATTGTGTTACCCGTTCTGTCTCGTCGTTGAGTTTCTCCATGAGATACGCTGTGGCTATCTGATAGCGCGTTGTAATAAGAGAAAAGCTGTCAAAGCGTTAAATTCGTCACAGTTTTGATGGTAGACTGCGTGGCTTTTCCGCACGTTTTTAGCTTCAGGTGACGTCATGACAGAACATATCAGCATCACGAGTAAATCGCAGACCAAAGAGATTTCACGGCCAAACTGGTCGGCGGTCTTCGCGGTGGCCTTCTGCGTAGCCTGTCTGATTACCGTTGAGTTTTTACCGGTGAGTTTGCTTACGCCAATGGCCCAGGATCTGGGGATCTCTGAAGGGCTGGCCGGTCAGTCGGTCACGACCACGGCGTTTGTGGCGATGTTTGCCAGCCTGTTTATTACGTCCGTTATCCGCACCACCGACCGTCGATACGTGGTGATCCTGTTTTCCGTGCTGCTGACGCTCTCCTGCCTGCTGGTCTCCTTTGCCAACAGCTTTTGGCTGTTGCTGCTGGGTCGCGCCTGTCTGGGGCTGGCGCTCGGGGGATTTTGGGCGATGTCCGCCTCGCTGACGATGCGCCTTGTCCCGATGCGGGTGGTGCCAAAAGCGCTGTCGGTTATCTTTGGCGCGGTGTCGATTGCACTGGTCATTGCCGCGCCGTTAGGTAGCTTTCTGGGCGGCGTTATCGACTGGCGTAACGTCTTTAATGCGGCGGCGGTGATGGGCGTACTTTGTACGCTTTGGGTGTTGAAGGTGCTGCCCGCTTTACCCGGCGAAGCGCCGCAGCAACAGCAAAATATGTTCGGCCTGCTGAAACGCCCTGGGGTGATGGCCGGGATGTGCGCTATTTTTATGGCCTTTGCCGGGCAGTTTGCCTTCTTTACCTATATTCGCCCGCTCTACATGACCCTCGCCGGTTTTGATGTTGATGGCCTGACGTTAGTCTTGTTGAGCTTCGGCATTGCCAGCTTTATCGGCACCTCGCTGTCGTCGGTCATCCTCAAGCGCTCGGTGAAGGCGGCCTTAACGGCTGCTCCGCTGGTTCTGGCGACAAGTGCGACGGTACTGGTGCTGTGGGGGGAAAGTCAGGTGGTTGCGTCGGCAGTGGCGATAATCTGGGGCCTTGCGTTTGCATTGATTCCGGTTGGGTGGTCAACGTGGATCACCCGCTCGCTCTCCGACCAGGCGGAAAAAGCCGGTTCGATCCAGGTGGCGGTCATTCAGTTGGCCAATACCTGTGGTGCGGCGGTGGGGGGTGTGGCGCTGGACCATTTTGGCCTGCTATCGCCGCTGGTGATTTCCGGCGCGTTGATGCTGTTGACTGGCCTGCTGGTGGCGATCAACGTTCGCGTGTAGTCGGGGTTGATAAAACCCCGGTCGTATGACTTTGAGCGGGGCAGGAGAGCGAACCTGCGGGCGTTAATCCCGCTAGCCCCGCCAGGGCGTCGCCATGTCCGGCGAAGCGGTGGTGGTTTGCGGGTTGGTCATGACATCCACTTTCTTATTGGCGGCGGCATCAATTTTAGCCTGGCGATCTGCCCGTGCCTTTTACTGGCTGACAGTTTTGGCCACCGGTTTTTCTACTTCAGTTTTCATTCAGGAGCGTTCACAGGCGCACAGGAACGGCAGGTAGACAACCTGCGCCAGCCAGCCGAGCCGGGTTGCGCCTTAGGCCTGGATAGCGTTGAGCATCGGGATAAACATCATCGGGTTCATGATAACCGGCGCGCCAAACAGGATTGGTTCATTAATCGTGATTACGTTTCCGGGCAGCTGATTTTATCGATGGCTGCCTGATAACCCTTCTGGTTATTCCGCTCTTTCGCCAGCGTAGCCTGGCGGACATATTCCTGGTTTTCCTGAGAGGCGAGGATTTTATTGGCAAAATCGGTATCGCTCAGGGGGGCCTTCGGGGCGCATTTTTCCTTCACCGCTGTTAACACCAGCTGCTTTTGTTGCTCGAACTGCAGGCTTTTCAGCGGTGATTCGGCCCAGGCCGTCGTCGCGCTGAGGGTGGTAACCAGGCACAATATCCAACACGCTTTCATGGCGCTTCTCCTCAAATAGTAGCTTCAGTCAACTATATGCGCAGGATGCGAAACACGCAAATTATCAGGAAGTTAAGTTGTTTAAAATCAGATGTTTGCTTTTTATGTTAACTGAACCCGGCGTCGGGAATCCACGGCGATCAGCACCACAGAGGAAAGAATCAGCAGCGTACCGAGCCAGTCCGGTAACGTAAAAGTGATGCCCAGTAGCATAAGCGACAGCAGCGCACTGCTCAGCGGCTCGGCGCAGCTGAGAATCCCCGCTTTCGCGCCGCCAA
Organism: Raoultella sp.; assembly: GCF_039594335.1. Lineage (NCBI taxonomy): Bacteria > Pseudomonadati > Pseudomonadota > Gammaproteobacteria > Enterobacterales > Enterobacteriaceae > Klebsiella > Raoultella sp. Next base: position 4,210 of record NZ_JBCNNS010000156.1, on the reverse strand, counting down.
TTTGCTGTGCCCCGTTTAAATAGAGGCTGAAGGTCAGCGACGTGCCGATCACCACCAGATAGAAGAAAGCCAGCAGCAGACCACCATTGACGACAACGTGGGTGCCCTGGCCGCCGAAGAACGGTAGCAGCATTGCCCCAGCCAGCAGCATGCTCCAGCCGACGATCGGCAGGGTGCCATACCGGGCGATGAGTGTTGACGGCCAGGTGGTATAAAACGCGGCCGCAAATGCCGACGCTACCCCCCAGAGCAGCGCCGACGGTGAAATGGACAACGTGGTGGGATTGCCGTGGGTGACCAGCAGGAACGTGCCTGCCAGCGAGGTCCCGATAGCGGCCAGCACCAGCGGCCCCGGTCGTGTTTTGCGGACCAGTGCAAACCAGGCGACGATAATGGTCGGCGACAGGAACTGCAGCACCGTCGCCGTCGCCGCGTTCGATTTCTCGATGGTCATCAGGAAGGTGTACTGCACGGTCAGCGCGCCAAACAGCGAGAAGAACAGCAGGCTGAAGGCATCTTTGCGGTTTTGCAGGACGCGGAAAATTTTGTCGCCGTGCACAAAAGAGAGCATCAGGAGAATCAGGCCAGCGAACAACAGACGCGTCATGGTCAGAAATGACGATGACATCTGGCTTTGCTGCATAATGTACTGCGCGCAAACGCCGGAACTGCCCCATAGCACCGCGGCTATCAGTACGTTCAGCATCCCTTTTTTGCTGGAGCCCATCTTTTCCTCGAATGAAATATCGCAAAGGGCGCATCATAGCATGAGCTGACGCGCAGAGGCGGGCAGGAAATGGTGGGGCCCGGCGTGGTAGCGATGGCCGGGTCCCGTATCGATTCGATGCTAGCTCAAATCGACGTTTTTACTGCCGAACAGCCAGGTAAAAGCGAAACCGCACAGGTAGGAAACGACCAGGCCTGCGGCGTAAACCGCCATGCCGGCGTAGATCCCGCTTGCGGAGGTCATCAGCGGTAACGCCACGAGGCCAGAAGGGCCAAAGACCGTATTCAGCCCCACCGGCAGGCCCAGCCATGCAATCAGACCGAGGAAAAAGCCACCGCAGGCACCGCCGATACAGGCGGTGATAAACGGCTTCATGCGTGGCAGGGTTACGCCTTAAATCAGCGGTTCGCCGATACCGAGAAAACCGGGAATGATCGCCCCTTTAATCTGGGTCCGCAGCATCGAGCCGTGCTTCGCCCGCCAGTACAGCGCCAGCGCGGCACCGACCTGTCCGGCTCCCGCCATCGCCAGAATCGGGAACAGCGAGTTAAATCCTTGCGCATCCACCAGCGCAAAATAGACCGGCACGAAGCCCTGATGGACGCCGAACATCACCGCCAGCAGGAACAGACCGGCGAGCACCGCGGAGCCAAACGGGTTGCCGTTGAGATGGAGGAACAGCCACGACATCCCGGTAAACAGCCAGCCGCCGATGGGCATAATCACCGTAAAGGTCACCGCGCCCATAATCAGCAGGGTGACTGCCGAGGTTAGGATCATATCGAGGTTGGCTGGCATCACGCGGCGTACCTGCTTTTCCACCCATGCGCCGAGAATCGCGGCAATCAGCACGCCGATAATGTTGCCGCGCGGGTCGATGCCGTGACCGAAGAAGGTGGTGATCCCGGAGAAGAACCCGCTGGTGGCTTCAGGGTTATAGCCGAGGACGAACAGCGACGCGATAATGGCGCCATTGACTCCGGAGCCGCCAAATGCCTTCTGCGCGTTATAGCCAATCAGGATACTCAGGAAGGTGAACATCCCTTTGCTGAAGACTTTCATGTAGCCGATTAGCGCCACCAACGAGGCGCTGGGATGGGCATTCTCCAGCACGAACATCTGTTCTGCCAGTGTCGCGAAGCCGAGCAGCAGGCCGACGGCGATAAAACCGGGAATCAGCGGGGTAAAAATAGTGGCGAATTTGGCAAGAAACTTCTGCACGCCGCTGGTTTGCTTGCTTTTCAGCGCCTGCTTTTTTTCTGCCGCCACTGCCGCCACTGCCGCCAGAGACGGCGCATCGGTCGGCGCTTCTTCCAGCAGTCCGTTCATCATTTCCGCGGCGGTTTGCGCTTTACCGGGGCCGAGCACCACCTGAAACTGCTCATCACTGACGATAACCCCCATCACCCCTTCAATCTGGCGGATGGCGGCGCTATCGGCGAGCTGCTCGTCACGTAGGGTTAAACGCAGGCGGGTCATACAGTTCCCCGCCTGGGCGACGTTTCCAGCCCCGCCAACATGCGTAAGGATCCGCGCTATCATCTCTTTATTTATTTTTGCCATGGCACGTTACCTGGTTGTCGGCGCTTAGGTGTTGCTCAGCGCTTTGCGGATAAAACCGTCATTTTTTGCCAGCAGGGCTGTTGCTTCTGCGGCGCTCAGATTCGCCAGCACCATAACAATGGCGGTTTTACAATGGCGAGCGCTGGCGTCCAGCGCGGCCTGCGCGGTGGCGCGATCGCAGTCGGTGGCTTCCATAACGATCGACACCTGGCGCTCGATCAGCTTCGCATTGGTCGCTTCAACGTCAACCATCAGGTTGCTGTAAACCTTACCGATGCGGATCATGGCGCCGGTGGAGATCATGTTCAGCACCAGCTTTTGTGCAGTTCCCGCTTTCAGACGGGTAGAACCGGTGACCACTTCCGGACCCACGACCGGGGTGATGGCCACATCGGCCAGGCGGGCCATTTCACCGTGCGGATTACAGCTGACGATGGCCACAAAGGCGTTCTGGCTACGGGCATACTCCATAGCGCCAATGACATACGGCGTACGTCCGCTGGCGGCGAGGCCAACCAGCACATCGCGGTTGCTGAAGTTAAGATTTTGCAGATCCATGGCGCCCTGCGCTTTGTTGTCTTCCACGTTTTCCACGGCGCTCAGAATCGCTTTATGGCCGCCAGCAATCACCCCGACCACCTGCTCCGGACGGGTACCAAAGGTCGGAGGACATTCGCTGGCATCGAGGATCCCCAGGCGGCCGGAGGTCCCGGCACCAAGGTAAATCAGGCGTCCGCCGGATTGTAACGCCGCGGCCACTTTATCGACGACCTGGGCGATTTGCGCTAAATAGGGCGCGATCGCGTGGGCCACCTGCTGGTCTTCCTGGTTAATGACCGTCAGCATCTCGACGGTAGACAGGGTGTCTATATTGGCGCTATTGGCATTGCGGCGCTCGGTCAGCAGCGCGCTCAGGTCGATACTCATACACAAACCTCATCATTCATCGTTAAGCCAGATTCTAAGGAATTAATTATTCCAATCATGTGAAGGTTATCACGATTAACGCTGAACAGATAAGAAGAGATTTGCAGGCAGGTCGGGAAGCGATGCAGTAACAAAATTGGAATATTTTATTACTGTATTCGTTCTTAACGGGTCGAGTGGTTTTTTGGCAGGCCGAAGAACAGGGCGATCAGATAGCTGATGGTCATCGCGAGGCTCATTTTCAACATCGTTTCACCGCCGTATGCCTGATGGCGGTGGCCTTCCTGCTCTCATGGCGGCTGAAAGCGGTGCCGCTGAAAAAGGTGGCGAACTAGCCGGTTGCCGCGATACGCGTCAGCGCCTGGCGCAGCATCGGCGTGGCGAAATCGATAAATTTCCGCAGCTTAAGAGGCGCCAGCCCGCGGGCGGTATACAGCAGGTGTACCGGCGCAGGCTCCGGCTCCATCTCCTCCAGTATCAGCGTCAGTTCACCGCACGCCAGACCAGCGATGGCCTGGTAGTGCAGCAGGCGCGCCACGCCGGCCCCCAGTCGCGCGGCATCGGCGGCGCTCTCCGGGGTGGTCACGCAGAGCACCGGCTGAAGCACCACGTGCCGATCTTCCGCCATCGTCGCCTTAAACCGCCAGCCGCGATAGGGCATCGGTGATTCAATATGAATGACTGGCAGCATGCTCAGCTCACGCGGGCACTGCGGGTATCCGTGTTTCTCCAGCAGCGCTGGATGGGCGCAGGTGACGATACGCATCTCACCCAGGCGGGTGGCAACCATGCCGCTATCCGGCAGGCTACCAATGCGCACCGCGAGATCGATATGGTCGTCGACCAGGTCGGCATTGCGATCGCTGAGCAGTAAACGGACGCGAATCTGCGGGTAACGTGCGAGAAAAGCGGTCACAATCGGTAATACATGCTGACGGCCAAACATCGTCGGTGCCGCAATCGTCAGCTCACCCTTCGGCTGCTGATATTCCC
>NZ_JBCNNS010000155.1:0-8575 GCF_039594335.1 Raoultella sp. | reverse complement strand
GTGACGACGGCTGCGTGAGCACCGCCGGTTTTTTCCTGAATCGCTTTTGCCGCATCTTCATTGCGGGAATTAATGGTCAAATCGGCGCCCATGTCGGCGGCCAGCGCCAGCTGGGCATCGTTAACATCGATGGCGATGACTTTGGCATTGAACACGTTTTTCGCATACTGCAATGCCAGGTTGCCGAGGCCGCCAAGGCCATAGATGGCAATCCATTGACCGGGTTTAATATGGGACACTTTCACGGCTTTATAGGTGGTAACACCGGCGCAGGTGATGCTGCTGGCGGCAGCGGAGTCGAGGCCGTCCGGCACTTTAACCGCATAGTTGGCGGTGACAATACACTCTTCAGCCATGCCACCATCGACGCTGTAACCGGCATTTTTTACCGAACGGCAGAGCGTTTCGTTGCCGCTGTTACAGTAATCGCAGTGCCCGCAGCCTTCGAAGAACCACGCCACGCTGGCGCGATCGCCCGGTTTCAAAGAGGTGACGCCCGGACCAACCTGCTGGACAACGCCCACGCCTTCATGGCCCAGAATCACACCGGTTTTATCGCCGAAATCGCCGTTTTTCACGTGCAGGTCGGTATGGCATACGCCACAGCACTCCATTTTCAACAACGCCTCGCCATGTTGCAGGGGACGCAGTGTTTTTTCCGTCACATCAACCTGATGATCGTGGGTAACAACGGCTGCCTTCATGTTTACTCCTTGAATTTTGAGGAAAAAATGGGGGGTTCACTCTTAAATAAGAGTCGTTAAGGATTGACTCTAATTCTCAGGAATGCAAGGTCTCCAGTGAAATATATGGTTTTAAGCGTAGTCGATAGCGCAAAATTCGATCATTTGTCTAAATTTTGGCTGTTAATAATAGTGAAGTGAAGCTGTCATATTCCGTTCATTGCTAAAGGGGAGACTGTTACAGGTAAATTTCTTATAACAACAGAGTGATACTACAATGCATCTGGTAAAAACTATCCTCGCCGCATCGCTGTTCCTGTCTGCCGCCGTTCAGGCCCACAACGTACTGGACTTTCCGCAACCGGAGAACAACCCGGAAGAGTTTTACGCGGTCACGGAAATTCCAACGGGCGGTATCATCAAATATGAAACCGACGCCAAAACCGGATTTATTATAGCCGACCGTTTCCAGTCTATGCCGGTCGCCTATCCGGCTAACTACGGTTCGTTGACTCAGTCGCTGGCAGGCGACGGCGATCCGCTGGACGTGGTGTTCTATACGCGCGCGCCGATGGCACCGGGGACACTGATTAAACTGCGCGCTATCGGCGTCCTGAAGATGATCGATGGCGGGCAAAAGGACGATAAAATTATTGCCGTACCGGCGAGCAAAATCGACCCGACCTATGATGAGATCAAGAATATAAGCGACCTGCCCAAAATTGAGCAGGAGCGGCTGCAGGCCTTTTTCCGCGTCTACAAGCAACTGCCGGAGGGACGTAAAAACGTGGAGCTGAACGGCTTTAACGATGCCGCTGCGGCACAGCAAGAGATCAAACAGGCCTGGGATGCCTGGAAAGCAAAAAATCCACAATAAGATAAAAACAGGCATCGCACGGTGCCTGTGCTTTTTTAGCCGGGCAATGACCGGTTGAGGACGTTTATAATTCTGACAAAGCGCGGTTGAGCCGGTAGGAAATATCCGTCGTGTCAGCGGGCCGAATGGCTGCGTGGATTGACAGGATGAACGCAATAATGGTTGTATTGTACAACTATTAATTCACCTGCTCAGATCGCCATGACGCATCCAACGCTGATTAACGAATCGCTCATTAATGAAATACGCCGCTCTTCCCGTCTGATGGTTCGTGAACTTGGCTTCATGAATTCCACGCTGGCGGCAACCGACTATTCTCCCTCCGCCGTGCACACGCTGCTGGAAATTTCCGTGCACGGAGCGATGACCGCCGCGCAACTGGTTCAGATCCTTGGCCTGGAGAAATCGAGCGTCAGTCGCATGTTGGCCCGTCTGCTGGCCGCTGGCGAGTTGCAGGAAAAAACTGACGGCGATGATGCCCGCTTCAAGCGCCTCGAACTGACGGAGCAGGGGCGTGCGACGGTCAGCCGGATTAACGATTACGGGGCGATGCGGGTCGTTAACGCGCTCGCGCACCTCGATGCCGGACAACAACAAAATGTGGCGCTGGGGTTGACCGCGTACGCGCAGGCGCTGGCGAAATGCCGCGAAGTCCCGAGATCCACGGCGGCAAAAAACGTGACGATTGTGAGCGGATACCGGCCCGGTATGATTGGCCGCATCGCACAGATGCACGGCGAATATTATGCCCTGCACCACGGGTTCGGCCACTTCTTCGAAGGTAAGGTCGCCAGTGGGCTGGCGGAGTTTTCCTCCCGCCTTAACGCGGAATGCAATCAAATCTGGTTGGCGGTGCTGGAGGGAAAAATCGTCGGTTCTGTGGCCATTGATGGTGAAGATCTGGGCAATAACGAAGCGCATCTACGCTGGTTTATTCTCGACGACAGCTGCCGGGGCAGCGGCATTGGTCGGCGTCTGTTGGCCGAGGCGATGGCTTTTTGCGACCGCCGCGCTTTTGCTACTGTCCAGTTGTGGACCTTCAGCGGGCTTCACGCCGCACGCTCGCTGTACGAATCATTCGGCTTTACGCTGCATAAAGCGTGGCAGGGCGATCAGTGGGGGATAATGATGACCGAACAGCAGTTCCGCCGAGACAAGGCGGCTTTTGCTCCGGCCTGATTGCCGTCCGCGCCCGCGGTGAACCCGGCTAAGGTGTTTCCACCTTAGCCGGGGATTCAGCCTCCGTTAACTTAGTCTGGCAGTAATGGCCGCGATCTCCTCGCGCCACTGCGCCTGCAGGTGGGGTTTCTGATGCTTAGGTTTACGCGATACATCATCCGCCAGCCGTTGTTCCAGATCGATTAGCCGTTCCAGCAGGGCATCATGGTCATTGCTGACGGCAGTTGCCGCATCTGCTTCGCGGCGCAGGTCGATCTGACGCACCCCGTCGCGCAGGCGGGCGTAAACTTCATCGGCGGTATGCCACTCACTGAGCCCGTTATCATCAATCAGCCAGAACCGGTTGCAACTCTGGCTTATCAACTGACGGTCATGACTGACCAGCAGCAGACCGCCGGAATACTCGCGCAGCGAGGCGGCCAGCGCCTCTTTGCCTTCCATATCCAGATGGTTGGTCGGCTCATCCAGCAGCAGCAGGCTATAGCGAGCTAGCGACAGGCCGACAAACAGCAATCGGGAACGTTCGCCGCCGCTGAGGGTACTGACCTTTTGCCCGTGACGGCTCCAGCCGAAACCGGCGGAAATCAGTGCCCGCTTACGGCGTTCGCCAGCGGGTTCAAAACTTTCCAGCGCCTCCAGCAGCGTGGCATTATCCGCCAGTTGATGCAGCGTCTGGTCGTAGTAACCCGGATGTAATCGCGGATGCAGACGCAGTCCGGCATCCGGCGCCGCCTGTTGCATCTGCCGCCACAGCAGGCGCAGCAAAGAGGATTTCCCGCCGCCGTTGCGACCCATAATCGCCACCCGATCGCCGCTGCGCAGACGCGCCAGTTCGGCGGTGAACAGGGCTGGCAATCCCGGCGCCGGGGGGACCGCCAGCCGTTCCATCTCAAGTAATCGATCGGCCCGCAGAGCGTCACCGTTCAGCGCCAGGTGCCACGGTGTGCCGGCGGTCAGCTCGGTTTGACTCTCCTTCAGGCGTGTGACCTGTTTCTCCATCTGTTTGGCTTTGCGCGAAAGATCTTCGTTGTCGTACACCTGTCCCCAGGTTGCCAGCCGTTTGGCGCTGGCGGTGACGCGGTCGATTTCTCGCTGCTCGGCTTTATGACGCAGGGCATCGCTATCGTCACGTTCCGCCAGCGCCTGACGCGCTGCGCTATAGGGAAGAGAGAAGGCGTGCAGGGTTCTGTCGCGTAGGATCCAACTGGTATTAGTTACAGCATCCAGTAAAAGAGGGTCATGGGAAACCAGCACGAAGCTCCCCTGCCAGGTTTGCAAGAAGCTTTCCAGCCACAGCAGGGTCGGCAGGTCAAGATGGTTGCCGGGCTCGTCCAGCAGCAGAAGATCCGGCTGCTGAATTAACGCTCTCGCCAGCAGCAGTCGGGTATGTTGGCCGCCGCTTAGCGTTGCTGCTCGCTGCGTGAATTCCGCTGGCACAAACCCCATTTCCGCCAGCAGTCGCTCTGCCTGCCAGCGTTGTTGTTCACGCCCGCTGGCGGGAAGCCGCGTCAGAACCACCTCGAGCAACGATTGTTGTAGCAGGGCATCCGGTAGGTGTTGTTCAACCCGCGCCATCAGGCAATGGTGCGCCAGCGCCACGCTGCCCGTGGCGGGCGTCAGCGTACCGTCCAGCACCTGCAGCAGGGTACTCTTGCCGCAGCCGTTATGACCGATCAGGCCGATACGATCGCCTTTTTTCAGGGTAAAGGAGAGGTCGGTGAAAAGCGGCCCGAATGCCGTTTCAACATGCAGAGATTGCGCGGTAAATAATGTGCTCATAGTGAACTTACTCAAGAGTTACAGGCGTAAAAATGCCTCGTCAAACATCGCTGACGATAACCCGGTAAGCCCGAGGGAAGGGAATTAGTCTAAGGTGTCTTCGCTCAAGCCGAAGTTATCGCAGCACGATACCGATAACGCTTGAGCAGGAACGATTACCAAATGTCAGTGAAAACATAGATATTTCACATAACAGCATGGGATCCTCCTTTTTCATTCAGTGAGTTGACAGGTGAAGGAAGTGTAGAGGGTGGCCGGCGATTTGGCTAGCGACTAAAGATAGTGGGGCGGCGGCAAAAAAACGGGCCCGTTGTCAGGCCCGTTTGCGATGCAGGTTAATCAGATCGAGGTCCGGCGGTAGTTGCGATACTCCGGCAGCCAGAAGTTATCGCTAATCGCCTGCAACAGCGCTTCGGCGGAGGTCTTCACCGCCACGCCTTGTTCCTGAGCGACTTTACCAACCGCGAAAGCGATAGCGCGCGATACGGTCTGGATATCCTTGAGCTCCGGCAGAACCGGGCCTTCGCCGTTGTTGACCAGCGGCGAGTGCTTCGCCAGCGTCTCACTGGCCGCCATCAGCATCTCATCGGTGACCCGCGATGCGCCAGAGGCGATCACGCCGAGACCGATACCGGGGAAAATATAGGAGTTGTTGCACTGGGCAATGACGTACTGCTTGCCTTTCAGCGTTACCGGCGCAAACGGACTGCCGGTGGCAACCAGCGCTTCGCCGTCGGTCCAGCTGAGGATGTTCTGCGGCGTGGCTTCTACGCGAGAAGTCGGGTTCGACAGCGGCATCACGATCGGACGTGGGCAGTGCTTATGCATCTCGCGAATAATCTCTTCAGTGAACAGACCCGGCTGGCCGGAGACACCGATCAGAATATTCGGTTTAACGTTGCGCACGACATCCAGCAGAGAAAGCACTTCGTTGGTGGTATCCCACTGCTGCAGGTTCTCACGCTTCTGCACCAGTTTGTTCTGGAACGGTAGCAGGTTCGGCATGGCGTCGGTCAGCAGGCCGAAACGGTCCACCATGAATACGCGCTGGCGCGCTTCTTCTTCGCTTAATCCCTCGCGTTGGATCTGGGCGATAATTTGCTCGGCAATTCCGCAACCTGCGGAACCGGCGCCGAGGAAGACGATTTTCTGCTCACTCAACTGGCTGCCCGCACCGCGGCTGGCTGCAATCAGCGTACCGACAGTCACTGACGCGGTGCCCTGGATATCATCATTGAACGAGCAAATCTCATTGCGATAGCGGTTGAGCAGCGGCATGGCGTTTTTCTGCGCGAAATCTTCGAACTGTAACAGAACGTCCGGCCAGCGGTGCTTAATCGCCTGAATAACGTCATCGACAAACTGATAATATTCATCGTCGGTAATACGTGGATGGCGCCAGCCCATATACAGCGGATCGTTGAGCAACTGTTGGTTGTTGGTTCCCACGTCCAGCACGATGGGCAGCGTGTAGGCCGGGCTGATACCACCGCAGGTGGTGTACAGCGAGAGCTTACCGATCGGGATGCCCATTCCGCCGATGCCCTGATCGCCGAGACCCAGAATACGTTCCCCGTCGGTGACGACGATCACTTTGACGTTGTGATTGGGGACGTTCTGCAGGATATCGTCGAGGTTGTGCCGGTTCTGGTAGGAGATAAACACCCCGCGCGAGCGGCGGTAGATCTCAGAGAAGCGCTCGCAGGCGGCGCCGACGGTCGGCGTATAAATGACCGGCATCATCTCATCGAGGTGGTTGCCAATCAGGCGATAAAAGAGGGTTTCGTTGGTGTCCTGAATGTTGCGTAGGTAAATGTGTTTGTCGATCTCAGTTTTAAACCCCTGGTACTGGATCCATGCGCGTTCCGCTTGTTCCTCGATGGTTTCAACAACTTCTGGCAGCAGGCCAAGCAAGTTAAAGCTGCTGCGCTCTTCCATGCTGAAGGCGCTACCTTTGTTAAGAAGGGGGAATTCGAGCAGAACAGGACCAGCGTAGGGGATATACAGAGAACGGTTTTTCTTATGGGTAAATTGCATCGCACTAACTCCTTGATGTTCACTTCAGACCGTGCGCGGCGATAAGCGTGCGGGCTGGCAGGGAAAGCAGCGGGAGCAGTATAGAGCAGATGTTATCAAAGAGGGGAAATTGTATTAAAAAAACACCATCCTGACGAAAGGACGGTGTTTTTATCATCACTCAGCTGAGAAATTAACCCGCGCGGCGCTTACGGCCTGTGGCATGAGCGTGGTTAATTGTCGTTTCCACATCGCCGTCCAGCACCACTTTTTTCTGCTGGGACAGTTTATAGTTCAGACCGAGAAGATGACGTGCCTGATGGTTCGATTTCATTCTTACTCCTTAATCCAGTTCTGTTTCAAGGACAAGCCCGGCGTAGCCGGACGAAATGTAACCCTAAGAACGGCGCGCTAACGCGACCGCGCTATCTATCGTGGTCTTTTTTTTCGCCGCTGGCAACTTCATCACCGGGAATCAGGAATAATCTGCGCTTACCACTTCATCTCGACGGTGTTCACTTTCGCACTCAGCTTCAGCGAACTGACCTCTGCCAGGTTCGGCCAGCGCTGCTTCATGTCGGCGATCACGCCGGCGGAATTGTTGTGTGTTTTCAGCGCCAGCTCAAACTGCTGCAGATAGTCACGGGTAAAGACGATCGCGCGTTCCCCGGCTGGTGGTGTGCCAAGATAGTGGCCTGGAATAACCTGCTGCGGGTGGAGTGCGGCCATATCGTCGAGCGTTTTACGCCACTGCAAGCGGCTTTCGGTGCTCTGGGTATCGGCAGTCCACACGTGCATACCCCAGGCAACACCGGTACCGCCGAGGATGGCTTTGTTCGCCGGGATCCAGACGAATGCCGCATAGTGTTGCGGCTGACGAATTTCAACTTTTTCGCCATCAATGGTAAAGCTGTTCGCCGTAATCACCTGCGGCGTATAAAGCTGCTTCGGTGCGCCATCCTTCATCTGCGGGCCCCAGAATGCCAGCTTCGCGGATTGCGTCGCTTCGATGTGCTTAACCACCTCAGAGGTGGCGACAACTTTGGCGTCCGGGAAAGCCTTCACCAGCGGCTCAAGGCCGAAATAGAAATCCGGATCGCCGGAGGTGATGACAATACGGCTCAGTTTTTTGCCGCTTTTACGAATCATCTCGACCAGCTTTTCGCCATCTTTCACGCTAAATTGCGCATCAAACAGCACCGCTTCATGCGGGCCGGAAACCAGCGTCGAGTTCACGGCGAAGATACCTTTATCCTGCGGGTTATAGGTCTGCAATGTTAAAGGCGCGGCGAACGCAGCGGAACTGAATAGCGCGGTGGCAATGGCAAGGGCGGATAATTTCATGTTGGTTTTCTCTGTGTCAGGTGAATAACGCTATTTTACGGATTTCCTGATTTGCGAAAATTCCTGAAAAAAGAGATGCTGAGTTTCATAAAACGTGCAGATGGAAGTGAGTGATGGACAGAATTATTGCCGCGCAGGTCTATATGCGGATCTGCGAACTGGGGAGTCTGAGTGCTGCGGCCCGTGCGCTGGGGATGTCGCGCCCGATGGTCAGTCGCTATCTGGAACAGATGGAACACTGGGCGGGTACCCGCCTGATCCACCGTTCGACGCGCAAATTGACCCTAACCACCGCCGGGGAGAAGGTGCTGCAAAAAACCCGCAGCCTGACGCAACTGTCGGACGAAATTGCCGGGCAGACCGAGCGCGCGGTACCCAGCGGAACGCTGCGCGTCGCCTGCGCCCACTTTACGGCTATGCAGCTAATTTCACCGCTGTTACCCGATTTTCTCGCCCGTTATCCCCAACTGCGCCTCGAACTGGATATCAATAACCATCCGGTGAGTCTGATTGGCGAGCGCATCGACGTCGCGATTCGGATCACCGACAATCCGGAGCCAGGAGCGATTACCCGCCGACTGGGGGTCTGTCGTTCGGTCTTGTGCGCGTCACCGCGTTGGTTACAGCGACATGGTCAGCCGCAAACGCCGGCGGAGCTCAGCGCATATAACTGCCTGCACTACAGCCATTTTGCCGC
>NZ_JBCNNS010000154.1:0-8657 GCF_039594335.1 Raoultella sp. | reverse complement strand
GTAAAGAAGAAGCCTGCCGGGCCGTGAACCGTGAAAATCGCGCCTAATAAAATGGGGATCAGCACCAGGGCGACGATACGGGTATAAATTCCCAGAATCAGAGCGATGGCGCCAAAGAATTCGACGGTCATCGTGATATAGGCCAGCCAGCCGGGAAGACCGAGCGAGGCGAAAAACTTCGCGGTTCCGGCAGGGGTGAAGACGAAAAACTTCAGGCCAAAATGCGCGAGGAAAAGAATACCAAGCGCAAGGCGCATGACCAGAGCAGCATAAGGGGTGGTGCGTTGATCGAACATGGTTAAGTCCTCCTTTTCAGTTGATTGAAGGACTGTACAATATTTCTTTTATGCAGATTATCCCGTTAGAACGAGCATGTTTATTTCTATATTGGAAATAATAAGATTCAGTATTTCATCCGCTCTTCCGCGACAGAAAAGATATCCACCAGAAAATCGATCATCACTCGCGATTTATGCGCCAGATAGCGCGCGGGTGGAAAAACGGCGAACAGCGCCAGCGGTGGCGCTTCATACGCGGCCAGCACCGGAACCACCTGCCGCTCGTCCAGCGCTTTTCGGGCAATAAAAAACGGCAAGCGTGCGATCCCGAGCCCCGCGCAGGCGGCGGCAAGACAAATCTCGGCATTGGAAAATTTCATCTTTCCGCGCACCGGCTGGGAATGTAACTGTCGCTGCTCATCGAGAAACGGCCAGTGCCAGGGATCGCGAAAGTTAGTATCGACAATCAAATCGTGCTGGTTGAGCGCTTCCCATCTTTGCGGTTCTCCTTGGCGGGCAAGGTATTCCGGCGAGGCAATCACCACGTTACGCACGGGGCAAAGGCGACGAGCGAACAGCGTGCTGTCGGTTAAGTTACCGATCCGTAGGGCCAGATCGAAACCCTCATCAACAACGTTCACCAGCCGGTCGGAAAAACTGACATCCAGTTCAATATCCGGATAACGGCGGGCAAACGTCACCAGGTGAGGGGCCAGCTGCGTGGTGCCAAAGGTTACGGGAGCGGAGATACGCAACTGTCCGGCAGGGGCGTTGGAGATATTACGTACCGAGTCGTTGAGTTCATCAAAATCAATTAATAGCTGGCGGATACGCTCATAATAGGCGAGGCCGACATCGGTCGGGGTCAGCGAGCGGGTACTGCGCCTGAGGAGGTGTACGCCAAGGTCGCTTTCGAGACGGGAAATGAGTTTTGAGGCCTGACCATGGCTCGTACCGCAGCGCTGTGCGGCGAGCGTAAAACTGCCCGTTTCCATTACCGCGACAAACATTCGATCGCAATCCAGCCGTTCCATAGGGCACCCTTTTTATTTTGAAAGCGCCATTATAGCAAATGGTTGTGGGGATCCTGGTGTTTCGGGAGTGGGGAGCGCTACGCTTGAGTTGTCTGCCGGGGGACACTGCCCCCGGCATCAATCAACCAAAGACGACCTGCGCCCAGCGGGCCAGACCGGCGGTAACGGAGCCAAAATCATCGCCGCCGGCGATCGGAATCCCCGGCAGGTGGGCGGTCAGCGCTTTCTTAATCAGCGGTGAGCGGGCGCTCCCTCCGGTCAGGTAGATCACATCCGGCGTTTCGCGGCTGTTGTCCAGCGCCAGCTGCACTTGTTCCATAATACGCGTCAGCGGCTGATTCAACGCAGCTTCCAGCCCTTGCTGGCTGATAGCCGCGGCCAGTTCATTACCGATAAACGGCAGCCTGGTGGTAACTTGCTCCTGCGAGGAGAGGGCGATTTTACTCTCCTCGGCACTGCGTACCAGGCGATAGCTCAGGCGCTGGCGCCAGACTTTCAGCAGCAGCGCGACTTTATCGGTGTCGCGGGCATCGCGCAGTAAATCATTGAGTAAGCGACCGTTGGCGCTGCTGTAGAAATCGGTTTGCGCCGGCACATCGTTGATCGCGACGGCGTTCCACCACGGCAGAACCGGCAAGGCGATCCCTTTTTCAGTTTCGCCGCCCATCCCCAGCAGCGGCATCAGGCATTTAAATGCCAGGGCGATGTCGAGATCGTTCCCACCGACGCGGCAGCCGCTGTGGCCGAGTAAACTTTGCTGGCGATCGGCTTTCTGCCGCCACTGCGGCCCCATCAACAGCAGTGAACAGTCGGTGGTGCCGCCGCCGATATCGACGACCAGCACGCGTTTTTCTTCGTTGAGCGTCGCTTCGAAATCCAGCCCGGCGGCGACCGGTTCAAACTGGAAAACGACGTCACGGAAACCGGCGCGCTTCGCCGCGCGCTCGAGGATCCCCTGCGCCTGGGCATTGGCGTCATCGCCGCCCAGTCCCTGGAAGTTGATCGGCCGGCCAATCACCGCCTGGTCAATAGTTTCCGGAAGCTGCGACTGCGCCTGCTGTTTAATATGCAGCATCATGGCGCACACCAGGTCTTCAAACAGCGCAACTTGTTGCGGTTTCAGGCCGCTGGCGCCGAGGAACGATTTCGGGGATTTAACGAAGTACACTTCTTGCGGATCGTCGACATATTGATGCAGCGAGGCCAGACCAAACTGGACACTGTTGTCGAGGACATCGATGTCTTCATCGCGGTTATAGTTGATGGCGCGACGCAGCAGCGCCTGGTTCTCATCGCCGTTGGTCGGCACGTCATGATGGCGGTAAAGCCATTCACTGACCGCTTCGCGGGTCGGCGCCGACAGCATTGACGGCAACAGCTTGCTGCCGTTTTCCAGCGTGAGCAAATGCGGAAGATTATCGCGCATTACGGCAACCGAACAGTTGGCGGTTCCGTAGTCAAAACCAATAAACATGACCTTAAAAATCCCCATGCCAGTGAAGAAGGGGGGCGACTTTAGCGGATTGCCGCCACGGCGACAACTGGAATTTAAAAGCAAGGTATGTCGGGCGCGGAGCGTCTATCATTGAGGCAATTAAAGAAGGAGAAATGATGACGCTGTTACCCTGGCACTCCCCCTACGACCCGGAATGGATATTCGGTTTTCTCCACGCCCGTGCGGTGGCGGGGATCGAAACGTTCAGTGAGGGGCGTTATACCCGCAGCTTTTCGCTGGCGGGCCATCTCGGCCTGATAACGGTTGAGCCCGATATGGCGGCACAGGGATTACGTGTGACCTTATCAGACGGCCTGCTGCCGGTGGCGGAGGCGTGCCATGCCCGTGTGGCGCGCCTGTTTGATTTAGCCTGTGACCCGCATCGGGTGGTTCAGACGCTGGGAGCGCTGGCCAGCGCGCGTCCGGGGCTGCGCCTGCCGGGATCGCTTGATGCCTTTGAACAAGGGGTGCGCGCGGTACTGGGGCAGTTGGTCAGCGTGGCGATGGCGGCGAAGCTGACGGCAAAAGTGGTGGCGGCTTACGGGGAACCGCTGGCGGAGGCACCGGAATACATGCTCTTTCCTGAACCACAAACCCTGGCGCAAGCGGATCCGTTAGCCCTTAAAGCCGTGGGCATGTCGCTGCAGCGCGCCAGGGCCCTGATCCATCTGGCGCAGGCGGTGATTAACGGTCAGCTGCCGCTGGTGGCGCCGGACGACATTGAGGCCGGGATGAAACAGTTGCAAACGCTGCCTGGCATTGGCCGCTGGACTGCCAGCTATTTTGCCCTGCGTGGCTGGCAGGCGAAGGATATTTTCCTGGCGGATGATTACCTGATTAAGCAGCGGTTCAGCGGTATGACCCCGGCACGCATTGCTCGTTACGCCAGCCGCTGGCAGCCGTGGCGTTCCTATGCGTTATTGCATATCTGGTATACTGAAGGGTGGGCGCCGATTGAGGAATAGCCATGCAGGGCGCATATCACTGGTATCGACGCACTGAAATCCCTATAATTGCCCGCGTTTGACGGTCAAACGTCACCCTTCTAATACATGAAATTATTCGAGATGCGTCTCAAAACTCGTTAGCGTTTTGCACAAACCCCACAGGGGCGAGGCGGCGAGCCGGGTTACGCGGGGGCAGCTCGAAGGGTTATGTGTATATACATCCAGGTTAATCAGGTCGCAAAAAAGTTATGACTGATACGTCTCATCAGTGCGTCATTATCGGTATCGCCGGCGCATCGGCTTCGGGAAAAAGTCTTATCGCCAGCACGCTGTATCGCGAATTGCGTGAACAGGTTGGTGATGAACATATTGGCGTTATTCCGGAAGACAGCTACTACAAAGATCAAAGTCATTTGTCGATGGAAGAGCGTGTTAAAACGAACTATGACCATCCCAGCTCGATGGATCACAGTTTACTGTTTCAGCATTTGCAGATGTTGAAAAGCGGCCAGCCGATTGAATTACCGGTATACAGTTACGTTGAACATACGCGTATGCCGGAAACGATTCACATCGAACCCAAGAAAGTGATCATTCTCGAAGGGATTTTATTGCTGACCGATGTTCGCCTGCGCAATGAGCTGAACTTCTCGATCTTCGTTGATACGCCGCTGGATATCTGCCTGATGCGCCGCATCAAGCGCGATGTGAATGAGCGCGGGCGCTCGATGGATTCGGTGATGGCGCAATATCAGAAAACGGTTCGTCCGATGTTCCTGCAGTTTATTGACCCTTCCAAGCAGTATGCCGACATTATTGTGCCTCGTGGCGGTAAAAACCGCATCGCGATTGATATTCTGAAGGCTAAAATCAGTCAGTTCTTTGAATAACACAGACGAATTGTGTAACGTGCAAAGAGAACCCAAATTGCCCTTAACCGCGGAAGGTGGAGGGGCGCGATGCCATAAAGGAGAGAGCTCATGCGTCTGTGCGACCGAGATATAGAAGCCTGGTTGGATGAGGGGCGGCTATCTATCAGCCCGCGCCCGCCCGTTGAACGGATTAACGGCGCGACCGTAGACGTTCGGCTGGGGAATAAATTCCGCACGTTTCGCGGCCACACGGCGCCCTTTATCGATCTGAGCGGGCCGAAAGCGGAAGTGACCGCGGCGTTGGATCGGGTGATGAGCGAAGAGATCGTGCTGCCGGAAGGCGAAGCTTTCTATCTGCATCCTGGAGAGCTGGCGCTGGCGGTGACCTACGAGTCGGTGACGCTACCGGCCGATCTGGTCGGCTGGCTGGATGGTCGCTCCTCTCTGGCGCGTCTGGGACTGATGGTGCACGTCACCGCTCACCGTATCGATCCCGGCTGGTCAGGCTGCATCGTGCTCGAGTTCTTTAACTCCGGCAAGCTGCCGCTGGCGCTGCGTCCGGGTATGCCGATTGGCGCATTGAGTTTTGAACCGCTGTCAGGTCCTGCGGCACGGCCCTACAACCGCCGTGAAGACGCCAAATATCGCGACCAGCAGGGCGCGGTGGCAAGTCGAATTGACAAGGATTGATAACGTAAGCGGTGTACTGAGGGTGCCATGAGACGAATTCTGACGACGCTGATGATCTTGCTGGCGGTGGTTGTCGCCGGGCTGACCGCGTTGGTATTGCTGGTCAATCCCAACGATTTTCGCGCCTATATGGTGCATAAGGTGGCAGAACGAAGCGGTTATCAGCTTGAACTCGATGGCCCGCTGCGCTGGCATGTCTGGCCGCAGCTGAGTATCCTTTCCGGTCGCATGACGCTGACGGCGCCGGGTGCTGCTGAACCGGTGGTGCGCGCGGACAATATGCGTCTTGATGTCGCCCTGATGCCGCTGATTTCCCATCAGCTGCAGGTTAAGCAGGTGATGCTCAAGGGGGCGGTCATTCAGCTGACGCCGAAGACCGAAGCCGTGCGCAGCCAGGATGCGCCGGTGGTGCCTCACGACAATTCGCTGCCCCTGGTGGCGGATGACAGCGGCTGGTCCTACGATGTGCGGCAGTTGGAGGTGGTGGACAGCGTCCTCTTTTTCCAGCATGAAGATGGCGAACAGGTGACGGTGCGCGATATTCGTCTGCAGATGGAGCAGGATGAACATCATCACGCTACGCTCGATTTTTCCGGGCGAATCAATCGCGACCAGCGCGATCTGGCGCTCTCTCTCTCCGCCGAGGTGCAGGGTGGCGACTATCCGCACTCTCTGCAGGCTGACATCTCCCGACTCGACTGGCAGCTGCGCGGCGCTGAGTTGCCGGCTGACGGCGTGAATGGCCAAGGCAGTTTGCAGGCGAGCTGGCAGGAAGATGAGAAAAAGCTGAGCTTCAATAATCTTAATCTGACGGCGAACGGCAGCGCAATCGCCGGCGACGCCAGCGTGATTTTAGGCGACCGGGCTGACTGGAATCTCAATCTTCACGCGACCACCCTTGATCTCGACAGCCTCCTGACACACGGCTCGCCGGCGACAGATTCTGGCGCCAGCCAGCAGGGGCAAGGCCAGCCAAGGCAGTTGCGTCCGGTGATTGCCGACAGCGATATTCAGCAAGATTATAATAGCCTGCGTGGATTTACCGCCCGTATGTCGCTGACGGCCGACCAGCTTCAGTGGCGCGGGATGACCTTTACCCAGGTGAAAAGCGACATCAGCAATCAGCTTGGACTGCTGACGATCAATCAGCTTCAGGGCGAATTGGATGGCGGCCTGATATCGTTGCCCGGCACTCTCGACGTGCGTGGGAAGACTTCGCAGGCCTCTTTCCAGCCGAAACTGGATAACGTTGAGATCGCCACCATCCTGAAAGCATTTAACTATTCGCTTAATCTGACCGGTAAGCTCTCCTTAACCGGGGATTTCTCCGGCGAAAGAATTGATGCCGACGATTTTCGTCGCCGCTGGGAAGGGGATGCGCAGATAAAGATGGCGAATACCCGCACCGAAGGGCTTAACTTCCAGCAGCTCGTGCAGCAGGCCGTTGAGCGCAGCACCAATATGCAGGCGCAGGAAAATTACGACAACGCCACCCGCCTGGATTCCCTGAGCAGCGAGCTGCAACTGGCACAGGGGCAGGTCACGTTGCAAAGCCTGAGGGGGCAATCGGAGATGATGGCACTGACCGGGCAGGGCGAACTGAATTTGCTGGACGAAGAGTGCGATATGCGCTTTAACGTGCGCGTGCTGGGTGGTTGGAAAGGCGAAAGCAAACTTATCGATCGACTTAAACAGACCGCGATTCCGCTGCGTATTTACGGTAAATGGCAGGCGCTGAGCTATAGCCTGCAGGTCGACCAGGTGTTGCGTAAGCAGCTGCAGGATGAAGCCAGACAGCGGCTTAACGACTGGATTGAACGTAATAAAAATACCCAGGATGGGAAAGACGTGAAGAAACTGCTTGAGAAACGCTGACCGGGATTGAGCGAAGTGCGACCTTCCCGATCCGGTTCCCGACCCGGATAGCGGCGCTAACGCCTTATCCGGGCTACCAGGGCTCAGCGCATCTTCGCGTGGCGGCGGGATAATCTGCACTTTCCGCACCCGGTGACTTTCGATCCTGTAGCCCCGGTAAGCGAAGCGCCACCGGGGAGAGTGACAGGGCAGCGGAGCTCACACTTCGTCGCTCAGCGCATCTTCTCGTGGCGGCGGGATAATCTGCACTTTCTGCACCCGGTGACTTTCGATCCTGTGGCCCCGGTAAGCGAAGCACCACCGGGGAGAGTGACAGGGCAGCGGGGCTCACACTTCGTCGCTCAGCGCATCTTCGCGAGGCGGCGGGATAATCTGCACTTTCCGCACCCGGTGACTCTCGATCCTGTAGTCCCGGTAAGCGAAGCGCCACCGGGGAGAGTGACAGGGCAGCGGGGCTCACACTTCGTCGCTCAGCGCATCTTCGCGTGGCGGCGGGATAATCTGCACTTTCTGCACCCGGTGACTCTCGACCTGCAATGTTCGTACGATGTAGTCGCCAATTTTCACCTCTTCACCCGCTTCAGGGACATGCTGCAGATTTTCCATCAACAGACCGGCAATTGTGTGATATTCGCGCTTATCATCGAGCGGCAGGGGAATGTATTGCACTAAATCTTCCAGCGGCATATGCCCATTGGCGGTCCAGCTGCCGTCAGGATTTTTCACGATATCGTGGCGGGCATCAATCTCTTCAGCCTCATTGGGTAAATTACCGGCGATGGTTTCCATGACATCGCTCAACGTCACCACTCCCTCAACCGAACCAAACTCATCCACCACGAAGGCAAAATGAGTCCTGGCATGACGGAACTGCTCCAGCGCTGACAGCAGAGGCAGCGTCTCAGGGAACACCAGCGGCTGACGGAGCAGGGCGCGTAAGTCGAGTGGTTCGTGGCGCAGCGATTGTTGTAGCAGGTCGATAACGTGAACCACTCCGAGCAGATCTTCATCATCATTTCCGCCGGTAACCACCAACCGGGTGTGCTGATTTTTCTCCAGCAGCGCGCGGATTTCATCTTCCGGCGCGCTAAGGTCAATATGCTCGATATCATGGCGCGAGGTCATAATACTGCTGACAGTGCGCTGGTTGAGATTCAGAACCCGCCCAATCATCCGGCGTTCCTGGGGATTGAACAGTGGGTTATCAGCCTGGCTGTCAATGAGTGCGGCAGTATCGCTACTGAGCTCGGTGCTTTCTTTATGTCCGCTGAGTAAATTCATTACCGCTTCGGTTGTGCGCTGGCGAAGGGTGAGGTTCGCGGAGAGGAAGCGACGGCGATTGAACAGCGCCAGTTGGTTCAGCGACTCAATGATGACGGAGAAGCCAATGGCCGCATACAGATAACCTTTCGGGATGGGGAATCCAAACCCTTCGGCAATCAGGCTGAATCCAATCATCAGCAGGA
>NZ_JBCNNS010000153.1:0-8706 GCF_039594335.1 Raoultella sp. | reverse complement strand
TGCCAGCAGCTCGGACTGACGCTGCTCAATTTCCATCCCGGTAGCCACCTGCAGCAGATACCAGAAGACGCGTGTCTGGCGCGTATTGCCGAGTCCATTAATATTGCGCTGGCTAAAACCGAAGGCGTGACCGCAGTCATTGAAAATACCGCCGGCCAGGGCAGTAACCTCGGCTTTCAGTTTGAACACCTGGCTGCCATCATTGACGGCGTGGAAGACAAATCCCGCGTTGGTGTCTGCATTGATACCTGCCACGCCTTTGCGGCCGGTTATGACCTGCGTAGCGTGGAAGGGTGTGAAAAAACCTTCGCTGAGTTCGAACGCATTGTCGGTTTCCGCTATCTGCGCGGCATGCACCTCAACGATGCCAAAAGCGCCTTCGGCAGCCGCGTTGACCGCCACCACAGCCTGGGCGAAGGCAATATCGGTCACGATGCTTTCCGCTGGATCATGCAGGACAACCGCTTCGATGGCATCCCGCTGATTCTGGAAACCATTAACCCGGATATCTGGGCAGAAGAGATTGCCTGGCTGCGGGCGCAGCAAACGGAAGAAGCCTCGGTCTGACGCCAGGACCTTACGGGCCGAGTGAAACAGACCGCGACGTAGAGATGTTGAATAGAAAAAGGGCTGAATATTCAGCCCTTTTGTTCGTCAATACGCTCTTTCGCGGAGGATAACTCAGGCCGCTTTTTCTGCGGTCTGTACGGTCTGTCCTTCCGGACGTTTCAGCACCGCGTAAGAGAGACCGGCCACCAGGGTACCGACAACAATCGCCATCAGGTAACCAAGCACTGGCGTAATCGCACCAGGAATCAGCAGGACGAACAGACCGCCGTGTGGCGCCATCAGTTTCGCCCCGATAGCCATGGAGATTGCACCGGTCACCGCACCGCCCACGATACAGCATGGCAGGACGCGCATCGGGTCACGGGCAGCAAACGGAATCGCCCCTTCAGAGATAAAGCACAGACCCAGAACCAGCGCTGCTTTCCCCCCTTCCCGTTGGCCTTTATCGAACTTATTGCGGGCAACCAGCGTAGCGATACCCATCGCCAGCGGTGGCACCATACCGGCCGCCATAATCGCCGCCATCGGCGCGTAGGTTTGGGTACTCAGCAGACCGACGCCGAAGGCATAGGCCGCTTTGTTGACCGGCCCCCCCATGTCGGTACACATCATCGCGCCGAGAATTGCGCCCAACAGCACAGCATTCGCCGTTCCCATTGTCTGTAGCCAGTGGGTCAGCCCTGCCAGAATGCCGGCAACAGGTTTACCGATCAGGTAGATCATCGCCAGGCCGACAATCAGGCTGGAGACCAGTGGAATGATCAGAATCGGTTTCAGCGCTTCCATGCTCGGCGGCAGTTTTAATTTGGTGCTGATCAGTTTAGCAACATAACCGGCAAGGAAACCGGCGATAATCCCGCCGATAAACCCAGAACCGCCGCTAACAGCCAGCATCCCGCCGATAAGACCCGGCGTCAGACCCGGACGGTCTGCAATAGAGAAGGCGATAAAGCCTGCCAGCACCGGAACCATCAGCGCAAAGGCTGAACCACCACCAATCTGCATCAGCGCGGCTGCAAGGGTATCTTTCACTTCAAAGGCTTTGATACCAAAGGCAAAGGAGAGCGCAATACACAGACCACCGGCAACAACCATCGGCAGCATATAAGACACGCCGGTCAGCAGGTGACGATAGGCACCGCCGCCCTCTTTCTTGGCCGCATCCGCCTGCTGGCCGCTCTGGCCGGATGGCTGGTACGGTTTCGCTTCAACAACGGCTTTATCCAGCTCCTGCGCGGTTTTCTTCAGTGCCAGGCCGGTGGTGGTGCGATACATCGGTTTGCCGGCAAATTTTGCCAGGTCGACTTCAATATCGGCAGCCACAATAACCAAATCCGCCTGAGCCACCTCTTCCGGCGTGATGGCGTTACCTGCGCCAACCGAGCCGCGAGTTTCCACCTTCACCCACCAGCCGCGTTTTTTGGCTTCGGTTTCAATGGCTTCCGCTGCCATAAAGGTATGCGCGACGCCGGTAGGACAAGCCGTGATCGCCACGATGCGTTTTGCACCACTGGTCGCAGCCGGCAGTGCCGCAGCTGCCGGTGCAACATATGGCGTCGCATGGCTTTTCGCTTCGCTCAGGAACAGCTCCGGATGCGCAACGGCGCGATTAATATCGCCGAGGAACACCTGTTTACCGCTCAACGCGCTATCCGCCGGCAGGGCGGTACCGAGAACGATCGCCAGTTCCGCGTCGTTAGGATTATCTGTCAGTTCAAGATGTGCTTTATGCGCTGCGGTACCCAGCAGGTTTTTCGCCATATAGGCGCGCGCCTGTCCAAGTCCGGCATCAATAATCAGCAGCGTTTTCATTATGCCTCTCCTGCTGTCAATTAAAGGGTTTTAAGTCGACACGCGCCATCATGGCGGCCAACTGGGTACGATCGGTAATACCTACATTGCTCTGGCTGACCGCCAGCGCCGCAACAGCAGTAGCCAGACGCAGCGTATGCTCGCTGGATTCACGCATCAGCAGACCGTAGATCAGGCCGCCAACCATGGAATCCCCGGCACCCACAGTGCTGACCACTTCGACTGAAGGGGGTTTCGCAATCCATTCGCCTGAAGCATTAACCCACAGCGCACCCTCTTCACCGAGGGAGATAACCACGTGGGCAATGCCCTGTTCGCGCAGCGCATGCGCTGCATCAATCACGTCTTTCATTTCCGGCAGCTTACGGCCCGCCCAAATTTCCAGCTCGCGACGGTTTGGCTTCACCAGCCACGGCGCGGCTTTCAGACCGGCGACCAGCGCTTCGCGACTGCTGTCAAAGATAATGCACGGGCACTGGCTACGCAGGCGAACCATCCAGTCAGTGAAGGCTTCCGGGCTAACGCCTGACGGCAGACTGCCGCTGACGCACACCATGTCGAACTGGCCCAGCCAGCTCAGGGAGTCGTTCACAAAGCGTTCCCAGTCGGCCGGGGTCACCTCAAAACCGGAGAAGTTGAAATCAGTCACTTCACCATCTTTTTCCGTCAGCTTGACGTTGATGCGCGTACGCCCCTGAACCACCTGGAAGCGGTTGGCAATCCCCAACTCGCTGAACAACTGCTGAAAACCATCCTGGTTATCTTTACCAAGAAATCCGCCAACGGTGACGTCAATGCCAAGATCTTTCAGCACTTTAGCAACGTTGATACCTTTTCCGGCGGCATGCAGACCGGTGGTCCGCACAAGGTTGACTTCTCCGCGTTCAATTTCCGGTGTAAACCCCACCAGATCATATGCCGGGTTTAATGTAATCGTTGCTACACGTCTGCTCATTTATGCGCCCTCCCCAAGGCCTGCGGCGATCGCCTCGCCAATCGCATCCAGTGTTTGTTGCGCATCTTCACCCTGCGCGGTAAAGCGCAGACGGTGACCTTTCTTCACACCCAGCGCCACGACTTTCATCAGACTGCGGCCATTTGCCGGCTTGCCGGAACCGTCCAGATTGGTCACGGTAACGTCGCTGGAAAATTGTTTAATGGTGTTCACCAGCATCGTGCCAGGACGGGCATGCAACCCATGCTCATTGCGCACCACAAACTCGGCGCTCAGCACATCGTCGGCGATAGCCTCGTCGCTGGTCAGCAGTGCCAGCAGGGTCGCGCCATCAGACTTCAGCAGGCGGTCAGCTTTTTTATCAATCAGCAGATTACTCAGGCGATTCAGTACCGCAGTAGGCTGTTCATCTGCCATCGCGACGGTAATCAGCAGTGATACCGGCTGCTCGTCAGCAGTAAATGTGCTGGCGGCACGACTGACCGCAATCGCGCTGTGCAGGTTGCCTTCCGCGCTGTCGTTCAGCCAGATGCCCTGGCCGAGGTTCAGCGGTTTATCATTGATAGTTCGGCTGACGAAGGAGGCGTCAACGGCGCCAACCTCTTTCAGACGTGCTGCGTTCAGCGCCTGTAAGGTCATCAGATCGCTGGCAGCGATATCCAGGCTCAGCGTGTCATTATCCAGTTTCAGCGCTTCACTCTGCTTTTCACCCATCAACAGGGCCCGCAACTCTTCCGCCGTGGTCGCCGATTTAAGTTGTTCAGCGACTGAGTCATCGCTCAGGACGTGGGTCAGCTGACGCAGAAGCCCCAGATGCTCATCCGAGCTGGCGGCGATGCCGATTGCCACGTACGCGGTCTGTCCTTCTCCCCAGGTCACGCCCTGTGGAAACTGATAGACCTGAACGCCGGTTTTCAGCACCTGGTCACGCGTGTCGGTAGTCCCGTGCGGGATGGCAATGCCATTGCCAAGGAATGTGGAGGTTTGCTGCTCGCGAGCCAGCATCCCGTTAACGTAGCCTTCCGACACGTTGCCCGCGCTGACCAGCGCTGCGGCAACCTGACGAATCGCCTCTTCTTTATTACCGGCCTGCTGGCCTGGATGAATATCCTGCACAGATAACTGGAACATGGTTCTCCTCTCCCGCTAGATTGAATCGTTTCAGCTATTTTATGAAAAAAGGCGTCAACTTCCTGATGGAGAAAATCCCGATGACGCTGAAACGTTTCAAGAAGTCTGTACCTTTCTCATCCGCTGCGCAACAACCTGATAACGGAAATTAGAGATGCAGCACACTTTTGCTGAAGTCAGATGCCCCATTCAGCCAGGCTTCAGCTTTTTGCTGAAATTATCAATATGAAACTGCTTTTTAATTTTCATACCATACTACTGTTCATTTTATGAGTGACGGCGTAAACTCCGCTGCTCGGACAATGACAGATAACACCCCATGCAAAACAGTAGCGCCGCCCTCCCCCGACGCGGGTTCGATTTAACCTCTTCGGCTTTCCTGATCGTTGCCTTCCTGACGGGCATTGCGGGCGCGTTGCAAACGCCGACCCTGAGCCTGTTTTTAACCAATGAAGTGCATGTACGTCCGGCGATGGTTGGCTTCTTTTTTACCGGTAGCGCGGTCATCGGTATTTTGGTCAGTCAGTTTCTGGCCGGGCGCTCCGACCGCCAGGGCGATCGCAAGCAGCTGATCGTCTTTTGCTGCCTGCTTGGGGTCCTGGCCTGCTTGCTGTTCGCCTGGAACCGCAACTACTTTATTCTGCTCTTCATCGGGGTCTTCCTCAGCAGCTTCGGTTCCACCGCCAACCCGCAGATGTTCGCCCTGGCGCGCGAGCATGCCGATAAAACCGGCCGCGAAGCGGTGATGTTCAGTTCTATTCTGCGCGCCCAGGTCTCTCTGGCATGGGTGATCGGCCCGCCGCTGGCCTACACGCTGGCAATGGGATTCGGCTTTACCGTGATGTATCTCTGCGCCGCGATCGCCTTTGTGGTCTGCGGGGCGATGGTGTGGATCTTTCTGCCCAGCATGCGCAAAGAGAAGCTGGCGACGGTAGGTCATCTGGAAGCACCGCGCACCCATCGCCGCGATGCGCTGCTGCTGTTCAGCGTTTGCACACTCATGTGGGGCATTAACAGCCTGTACATTATTAATATGCCGCTCTATATCATTAATGATCTGCATTTATCAGAGAAGCTGGCCGGGCTGATGATGGGGACTGCCGCCGGGTTGGAAATCCCGACGATGCTGATTGCCGGTTATTATGCCCGACGCTTTGGTAAGCGCTTTTTAATGCGTCTCGCTACAGCGGCAGGAATACTGTTTTACGTGGGGATGCTGCTGGTGCATACGCCCGCTTTACTGCTGGCTCTGCAGGCGCTGAACGCGATATTCATCGGCATTCTGGCCGGCATCGGCATGCTCTATTTCCAGGACCTGATGCCCGGCCAGGCCGGCGCTGCCACGACGCTGTACACCAATACCACCCGCGTCGGCTGGATTATCGCCGGTTCGCTGGCAGGTGTGGTGGCAGAAATCTGGAACTATCACGCTGTTTTCTGGATTGCCCTCGGCATGGGCGTGGCGTCATTACTTTGTCTGTGGCGTATTAAAGACGTTTAAGGTGTGGTACTCGCCCCCAGTTCAGGAAGACCGGTCATGGCCGCTTCGTGATCTGTCACGCAGATCTCAAAGCCGACTGCTGGCTGGCGCAGGCTTTCGGTCTGAGCGGCGACGTGAAAATGTTACACCGATAAAACTGGACGCAGCGCGAGTTAGCAGGCTTGTCTGGATACACTTTATCCCCTTCTTAAAATCTCTTAAGAAATTACGTGAAGTTTAATTCGTAGCGATGGAAAGAAAAGAGCCAGCACCAAAGCTGGCTATGCTATTAGAATGGCGATGAAGTGAGGTAAACAGGAACAGAGTAGATTGAGCCTCCCGCAAGATAAGTCGCAGGGCTATTAAAGGTATAAATGGTTCCTTTCACTGACAGATAAAGCGCGTCGTTCTCGACCTTCGTCAACGCACCTTTGTCCGTTGTGTTCATGAAAGGCTCGTTACCGTCCTCCAGACTCGCCATAAACGCTTTATCATCTTTGGATGCATCATAGAGATAGAAACGATAGGAAAAACCGGTCGTTGCTCCTGCGCTCGCTTCGGTGATGTAGAGGTTAGCCAGATTGTTTATTTTCACCTTCTTGATTATCTCTTGCTCAAGCGGCGAATAATGCAACACCTTATATATCCCAATGACGACAACCGCCAGCAGGATTAAGAGTAGGTAGCCTTTCCTAAAAGCCAGCGCGTTTTGCATAGTCAATCCCTGCTCTTATCCAATACTGGTTGTCAGGGTCATCGCCATAAGGCGTTGAGCCATACCAATCACCAAAAGCTGGATCGCCCATTCCTGCTTGACTTTGCGCCCATCCAGCCCCCCGCAGCGTGACCTACAGCCCATAATGAAAGTGACCAAAACTTTCGAACCCTTCCCGCGCTGCTTATCATCCCACGGACCATGCCTTCTTACTTGTTGGTAAAACCAGGAATCGGTGAGGACTGACGGACCACGGTGAAAACGAGCCATCATCATGTTATTGACAATGCTTACGCCGGGTGGGGCGAATGAGGATACGTCAAATGGCGGTGGGGTGATGCCGCTAATGTTGGGTATCTCACGCCTGGACTCTCTCATTCCATGCGTCAGTAAACATGATGTTGCCGTCGCAATGCTTCCAGGTAATTTTTTCATAGCGAAGCTCTATGCACTCAAGGTGATTATGCTGCTCTTTGGTTGCATCTTTAGTGTCGTGCATCACTGGTGAAACACCGACAATTTTCACACCTTCAAGCAACATGTTGAAGTATTCCGCTTCCTGACCAGCATCATTGATGCGATACCATTTACATTCTGCTGATTTAAGTGTCTGACCAGTGGCAACGGCTTTGTAAAGATACGGGCTGGAGCTATCAAACTCTTTTTGAATGAGTACGGCTGAATGCTTGCGGGTTCCTGTGATTTTTCCCGTCATTGCATCAGTTGGGATACTCAAGTTATGTGAGAATCCGGTGATCTCAATGCTGCCATCGCGGTCTTGAACGTCTACAGACCCCATAATGTCTGCGCCGCCGTCATCTTTAAGCCATAGATAGCTGGAATAGCCATTGTCTTTTTTCCTCATGTTGTTATAGAAATCCACAAGGAAATTGCACCTAATCAGAGGCTGTACAGTAAACGATTAAATTCAATAAAATCATATAATTAATTGTGGATAAAAGTTTAATTAAGTTCTGTTTCATAGACTGGTTCTATAGTTCACCAGACACTTTGCTTCTCTTAATGTAATGGAATTATTTACGGCAACAGTTTTTTAAGGTGAAGTCTGCTTTTCGAGGTATATCAGGAAAGCCATCGCCTCTTCACGACTGGCACAGCACATATCAGGTGAAGGCTGCAGGCTACCGCAGACTTTAGGACGTAAAGTCGAGCCAAAGATATTGCATAAGTTATCTTCCGATAACTGAACGCACCTGACATTCGCAGGCTTGCCGTCAGGCATTCCGGGGATCGGGGATGAAATTGAGGGGGCGATACAGCAGGCACCGCAATCGATACGACATTCCATACATGATTCTCTTGATGTTGCGGCTTACGGCCCAGCCTAAACGTTTTGTCCGGAGATAGCAAAACTCGCGAATTCCGCTTGCCTGAAAGGCCCGGCACGAGTAGTTTTACGCGATATTTTTTGAATCGTTAAGTGACAGGATTACTGCAATGCCAAGAGCGAATGAAATTAAAAAAGGTATGGTGCTGAATTACAACGGCAAGCTGCTTATTGTAAAGAATATTGATATTCAGTCACCGAGCGCCCGTGGCGCAGCAACGCTATACAAAATGCGTTTCTCTGATGTACGTACCGGTCTGAAAGTGGAAGAACGCTTTAAAGGCGACGATATCGTTGACACCGTTACGCTGACCCGCCGTTTCGTTGACTTCTCCTATGTTGACGGCAACGAATACGTGTTTATGGATAAAGAAGATTACACGCCGTACACCTTCACCAAAGAGCAGATTGAAGAAGAGTTACTGTTCATTCCGGAAGGCGGCATGCCTGACATGCAGGTTCTGACCTGGGATGGACAGCTGCTGGCGCTGGAGCTGCCGCAGACCGTGGATCTGGAAATCGTGGAAACCGCGCCGGGCATTAAAGGCGCCTCGGCAAGCTCCCGCACCAAACCGGCGACCATGAGCACCGGTCTGGTGATTCAGGTTCCGGAATACCTGACCACTGGCGAGAAAATTCGTATCCATATCGAAGAAAGCCGCTACATGGGTCGCGCAGACTAATATCGCGTCGTG
>NZ_JBCNNS010000152.1:0-8771 GCF_039594335.1 Raoultella sp. | reverse complement strand
CCCATGTCATTCGGCCCATCCTGATAAAAAGGGTCGGCAAACAGAGTCAGCGCGGAATCGAGCGTACTCAGCGGCGTCGGAAAGCCCTTGCTGTTGATCGCCGCCAGTTGCCAGCAGAGCAAAAGCAGTCCCAGTCCGAGCAGGGGCGGCAGGAGTCGCTGTACGGTTTCACGTAACCAGCGCCTGACGCGCGGCGTCGGACGCCGGACCTGCACCGGCGGCAGGACGATCACTTCGCCCGGCGTTTTTTCTGTAGCAATACCAGGTTGCGTACTGTGCGCGTGTTTCATTTCATGCCCCCTTATGTTGAATCGAGAAGCCGCGGGCGTAGCCTTCCGGATCGGCCCCCGTCCAGACGGTACCGTCTATCAATGTGCTGCTACGCATGAGCGCGGTCGGTGTGGTGATGCCGCCCACCGCCTGCGCCGCCTCTTTCCAGACGTCAATGCGGTTGATGCGCCGGGCCACCGCCTGATAATCCGGGACCGTTTTCAGTAATCCCCAGCGGCGGAACTGAGTTAAAAACCACATCCCGTCCGACAGCCACGGGAAACTCACCTCCCCCTGGTCGTAAAAGCGAATCGGATGCGCGTCCTGCCAGCGGCGTCCCAGCCCGTTGTCGTACTCCCCGAGCATCCGCCCGGTGAGATACTGCTCTTTGGTATTCAGCCAGGCGCGCTTCGCCAGAATGCGCGCCGTCTCCCGTTTGTTCTCTTCCGACGCGTCAATCCAGCGCGCGGCCTCCAGCACCGCCGCGACCAGCGCGCGGGCAGTGTTCGG
Source organism: Raoultella sp. (assembly GCF_039594335.1). NCBI lineage: Bacteria > Pseudomonadati > Pseudomonadota > Gammaproteobacteria > Enterobacterales > Enterobacteriaceae > Klebsiella > Raoultella sp. Next base: position 7,991 of record NZ_JBCNNS010000152.1, on the reverse strand, counting down.
GTTGCGGTCGACCCATTCGCTGCGGGTACCGAGAATTTTCTCCGGGTGTTCCGGCCAGATAGCCTGCGAGGTGGTGGCGGTAAAACCGATACGGTCGTTGATCGCCCGCGCATTCCACGGTTCACCGACGCAAAAGCCAACCATGTTGCCAATGCGCATGTTCATCACCATTTGCGGCGGCGGCACCACCACGGTGCGCACATCCGCAAACGGGTCGATACCGCCGCTGGCCAGCCAGTAATAGAGCCACATGGCGTGCGTCCCGGTGGGAAAGGTGTGGGCAAAGGTGTAGCTGCCCGGCGCGCTCTGGCCAATCAGGCGTTTCAACCCGCCGAGGTCGGTCACACCTTTCTCCTGCAGATCGCTGGAGAGCGTAATCGCCTGGCCATTGCGGTTAAGGGTCATCAGGTTTGCCATTGAATGCGGCTTTCCGGCGATCCCCAACTCCAGGCCATACAGCAGTCCGTAGAGAATGTGTGCCGCATCGAGTTCACCGGCGACCAGCTTGTCGCGCACCGCCGCCCAGCTGGCCTCTTTGGTCGGCACCAGGGTAATACCGTATTTTTTATCGAATCCTTTCAGCGACGCGATTGCGATCGGCGCGCAGTCCGTCAGCGGAATAAATCCGACCCGTACCGTAGATTGCTCCGGCTTATCGGATCCTGCCGCCCATGCGGCCTGCATCGCGCCAGGCAGCAACATCGCTCCGCCCAGCGCGGCGCCTGCCTGTAAAAAATGCCGCCGTGAAATCGAAAATTTATCGCCCATACCCGCTCCAGAACACGCAAAAAAAAAGCGCCCGACAGTGCTGATGCACTGCAGGACGCCTTTATCCATGGACACACAAACCGACATTGGCCTGTAGCCCAAAATTGTTAACTGAACGATTTAACGCATTAACCGTTGTCTGTTGGATAATGCAAAACAGATGCCAATGTTCGTAGACGCGGTGTTAAGCCATTTTCCGCTTTTCGCGGGGCGGCTTTTCCCCAATAATTGCACCGCTGACAAGCAGCCGCTGCCCAACCATCGTGCATCTACTCCTTTGGGGTTATGGACCACAACGCCTTTACCGTCAGTAGCGCGCGGGCGATTTCCACCATCCTCTGATTCTTATCCATCGCCATTTTCCGCAACGTCTGCCAGGCCTGTTCTTCCTGCATTCCCTGATGAGTCATCAGCACGCTTTTCGCTTTTTCAATCAGCTTACGCTCTTCGAGCGTATCTTTGAGCGATGCCAGTTGTGCGGAGAGTTGCTGCAACTCAAAGGCCTGCTGGCGCACCAGCGGCAGCAACTGTTTGTCGAGACGGCGCGCGATGCCGTCGTCCCCCTCTTCCTCCGGCCAACTGGCAGGCGGCGCTTCCGGTGCTTCACCGCTGAGCAGCATATCGGCGACATTCAACAGGTCGTCAATCAGGCTCTCCTCCAGAGCGCGCATCTGCTCCAGACGCTGCGTCTGGGCACAAAACCAGCGCAGCGCTGTCTCCCCCTCATCCGCCGGGGGCCGCCGGGTACAGGCGATCCGCCGCAGCTGCTCAATTTCCAGACTGGCCTGACACTGGGTCATAAACAGTGTGATCTGCGGTGCCTCAGCCAGTGCCTGGAAGCTGTCAAAACAGGGCTGCTGACCATCGATTCTGTCCACCAGCAGTTGGCGGAGCTCATCGCTGAACTGACCGCGGGCAAAGCCGGATGCCCCCAGCGCACGCTCCTGCCCCACCAGCTCTTTGCCCTGCATAAAGCTGTAGAGCGCCACCATGCGCCCGGCAATTTGCGGATCGTCAATGCTGTCGTTAAGCTGCGGGACAATATTTAATAAGTGGCGGATAATACGACTGAACTGGTTTGTCGCCTCTTCAGCAACAATGGTGCGGTTGCGCACAGCGTCGCGCAGCGTCGACAACTGCGCCAGGTACCAGAGCGCGCTGGCAATCCGCCAGCACAGCGCGCCACTGGCGCACTCCTGCACCGCTTCCAGCGCCTCACGGAAAGCGATAAGCTGTTCATCTACCAGCGCCGACCCCGCACGACACTCCGCGGCATACAGCCGCCCACCGGAACAGAGCCAGAGGTTGGACGCGCCGCGCTCGCACTGTAGCATGTGCACCAGCGCGCTTATCCGGCTTGCCAGCGTCCCCTGCTGCGCCAACTGGCGTAGCTGCTCTTTTTGCAGTTGCCGCGCGCGGTGAAACCACCTGTTGGCCTCAGGCGTAATGCCAGCCGTATTATTCATACCCCCTCCCGGGTCAACGCTTTATACTTTAACCACAAGCAATAACCATGCCTTATACCAAGGAGTCCTTATGCAAAGTATTGTGATTGTCGCCAACGGTGCTGCCTACGGTAGCGAATCGCTGTTTAACAGCCTGCGTCTGGCGATTGCCCTTCGTGAACAGCAGTCTGAGCTCGATCTGAAGCTGTTTTTAATGTCTGATGCGGTAACGGCTGGCCTGCGAGGGCAGAAGCCGGCGGAAGGCTACAATATTCAGCAAATGCTGGAGATCCTCACCGCCCAGAATGTCCCGGTGAAATTGTGCAAAACCTGCACTGATGGTCGCGGTATCACCGCACTGCCACTGATTGACGGCGTGGAGATTGGCACTCTGGTGGAGCTGGCGCAGTGGACGCTGACGGCCGATAAAATCCTGACCTTCTGAAGAAAGGGGGTCAGGCGGGATTTAATATCACCCAGGCTACATTTGTTAATCGAAAATGTAAGTCAGCTGAATGCTTTCAGGCACAACATCATTTTTGTTTAATCTTTATCCTTTTTTTTGATCAAAATCAGCATTCGTCCACTCTCCATTTGGTGTTATGCCATGAGTAAAGTGTGAACAATATCACGCGCGGGATTGAGCAGGCAGGATGCTGTAGACAGACAACAACGGGGTAGATAAATGGCTATGGTTAAAGCAAGTTTGATGTTGTTTGGCGGCGATACGCTGGTAGTCCGGTGTTCTGAACGCTGCCATATTCACCTGATGAGCGCGAAGGCTGCTGGTAACAGCCATGCGGATATTCTGAGCGTCCAGGATCGTGACAGCGCGTATCTGACCGTGCCGTATAACGGTACCTGGAACGTACTGATCGATAGCCACAGCCAGTCTCTGGAGCACTCCATTAGCTACGTTCCTGCCTGACATCACCTGCCCGGGATAACCCGGGCATTTTTCAGGCCAGCCCCGGCTGGCTGTTCTCTCCCAGCAGCGTCCGTACCTTGCCGACGAGATCGTCAAGACAGTCATCGTGCATGCCGAGTTTGCGTAGTTCCTGATCCAAGGAGAACAGGTACTGAGCATTGGTGCCGAGCGGCCCGCTGGCTTTGGCGATCAGCGGCGCAATGACCTGGGCGCGGGTATCCGGTTCGAACAGCGGGTGCCGAGGATCCATAATAAACACCAGCGCGTTTACCGTCCGCCCGTCATCAAGTTCCAGCTTACACCAGGTTGGCATATAGCAACCGGTGATCATCTCCCGCTTCCACAGCAGCGTCAGCTCCTCTTCCAGCGTCTCATCATGGAGTCGATAGGCCACGCCGGTGGTACGTCCGCCCTCTTTCAGGGCCAGCATACGCCCCGGCTGACAGGCGCTGCCCCGCCCGGCAGTCAACCGCAGGCAGAAGGCGCGGTGCCAGCCCGGAAGGGTACCGGTACAGGTTTCGCGATACTCAAGAGCCGGGTTCCACATCAGCGAACCGTAGCCAAAGATCCATACTGAGCCGGCATCCGGACGACAGGCCAGGGTTGCCGCCAGGGAAGCGGCCCGTTGCTCTGCCGACCAGAGAAGCGATTCCTCAATAGCACCAAACGCCGTCTTACAATCCGCATTGATTAAGAAATCACGTGTTAACACTTCTACTACCTCCGCCACTGCCCGCTTCCCGGCGATTATCTGATGGCATCCGTGAAATATTGCCGAATTATTATCCAGCTTTCATCGACAATAAGCAATGAACGACACGCTGGCAAGGCGCGGAGCAGCAGATGAGGCAGCAGGAACAATTATTTTTTCTTATGCCACTTATCATCGTCTCCTTTTTGATAGTCATTTTTGACCGCAGCCCAGGCAACTTTATGCGCCGTCTCTTCACGGCTGGCGTCGTCTCGCCGGTCTGCTTTGTGCTTATACTGCTCCCAGGCGCTATTAAACGCTTCTTTATAGATCTCCTGGGCATGCGCCGGTAACACGTGCTGGACGCCATCGGGTAACTCTTGTTTACTGCGATAAGGCATATGCACCTCCGGATGGTGGATGATGGTAAAAATATAAGTCTGGGATGCTAATTACGGGTTTTCAAGGCGGGATAGAAAGAAGAAGTATTTTTAGTAATTATCTGAATAATAAATATAAAATATCAATAATGATAAGTTATGACAATTTCAAAGTATAAATTAACAATAGCCGTAAATTTAGGTAAAAAATCAATTCAGCCAGCAAAATCTCTGTTATTTTATCTACTTACGTTATCTATAATTATAACACCTGTATAAATGGAGATGGTTCATGACGCATGTACATGAGGCGGTGAAAACCCGCCACAAGGAGACATCGCTTGTTTTCCCGATTCTGGCGCTGGCGGTGCTTATCTTCTTCGGAAGTAGTCAGTCACTGCCAGCGGTTATTGGCATTAACATTCTGGCCTTAGTGGGTATTCTGTGTAGCGCGTTCAGTGTCGTACGTCACGCAGACGTTCTCGCCCACCGCCTGGGCGAGCCGTACGGTTCGTTAATTTTAAGTCTTTCCGTCGTGATTCTTGAAGTCAGCCTGATTTCTGCATTAATGGCAACCGGCGACGCGGCCCCGACGCTGATGCGTGATACGCTCTATTCAATCATTATGATTGTCACCGGCGGTCTGGTCGGCTTTGCTCTGCTGCTGGGCGGGCGTAAATTCGCCACCCAGTACATGAATTTGTTCGGTATCAAGCAGTATCTCATCGCCCTGTTTCCGCTGGCGATTATTGTGCTGGTCTTTCCAATGGCGCTGCCAGGCGCAAATTTCAGCACCGGGCAGGCGCTGCTGGTGGCGTTGATTTCCGCCGCCATGTACGGCGTGTTTCTGTTGATCCAGACCAAAACGCACCAGAGCCTGTTTATTTATGAGCATGAAGATGACGGCGACGACGACGACCCCCATCACGGCAAACCGTCCGCCCACAGCAGCATCTGGCACACCGCATGGCTGTTAATTCATCTGGTGGCGGTTATCGCGGTCACCAAGATGAACGCGAATCCGCTTGAGACGCTGCTGAGCAGCATGAACGCGCCGGTGGCCTTTACCGGCTTCCTGGTTGCGCTGCTGATTCTCTCGCCGGAAGGGCTCGGCGCGTTGAAAGCGGTACTCAACAATCAGGTGCAGCGTGCGATGAACCTGTTCTTCGGTTCGGTGCTGGCGACGATTTCACTGACTGTGCCGGTGGTCACCTTAATCGCCTTCTTAACAGGCAATGAGCTGAAATTCGGTCTTGGCGCGCCGGAAATGATCGTGATGGTCGCCTCGCTGCTGTTGTGCCAGATATCGTTCTCTACCGGGCGCACCAACGTACTGAACGGCGCCGCGCACCTGGCGCTCTTCGTCGCCTATCTGATGACCATTTTTGCCTGACCGTTCTCCCCCATCGCCATATCATCGGCCGGGGGAAAATTCTGCGCCCTTGCCGACGCATAAAAAAAGCCTGCCGGTTTTACAACGAGCAGGCTTTTCGCATTCAGGCGCGCTGAATTAGTTGCTGGTATCCAGCTCTTCAAAGCTCTTCACCAGATCGTCAATCGCTTTGATCTGCTTCAGGAACGGCTCCAGTTTAGCCAACGGCAGCGCGGACGGGCCGTCGCATTTCGCATGTTCCGGGTCCGGGTGCGCTTCGAGGAACAGACCGGCGAGGCCAGTCGCCATACCGGCACGCGCCAGCTCGGTCACCTGGGCACGACGACCGCTGGATGCGGCGCCAAACGGATCGCGGCACTGCAACGCGTGGGTCACGTCGAAGATAACCGGCGAGTTGTTGGACACTTTCTTCATCACCCCAAAGCCCAGCATGTCAACAACCAGGTTGTCATAGCCGAAGTTCGCGCCGCGATCGCACAGAATGACTTTGTCGTTACCGCCTTCGATAAACTTGTCGACGATATTACCCATCTGGCCCGGACTGACAAACTGCGGTTTCTTCACGTTGATCACCGCGCCGGTTTTCGCCATCGCTTCGACCAGGTCGGTCTGGCGAGCCAGGAACGCTGGCAGCTGAATAACGTCAACCACATCGGCAACCGGCTGCGCCTGGCTTGCTTCATGAACGTCAGTGATGATTTTCACGCCGAAGGTCTGCTTCAGCTCCTGGAAAATTTTCATCCCTTCTTCCAGGCCCGGACCACGATAGGAGTGAATGGAAGAACGGTTGGCTTTATCAAAAGAGGCTTTGAACACGTAAGGAATGCCCAGCTTCTGCGTGACGGTCACATAGTGTTCGCAGATGCGCATCGCGAGATCGCGAGATTCCAGCACGTTCATCCCACCAAACAGGACAAAAGGCAGGTCGTTTGCTACGTTGATATCACCAATGCTAACCACTTTTTGTTTCATAAGATCGCCTTATCAGGGTATAACCGGATTCATTCCAGATTAGTGAAGAGTAATTTGTTTATGCGAAATGGTGTTAATTTGCGCGCGGATCATTTCGCTGATCGGGTCCTCAGGACACTGTTCGACGAAATAGTTCAGATCCAGCAGCGCAACATGATCGCACTCAAGCTGGGCGTAGATCAGCCCGCGGTCGCGAATCTCGTACGGATCTTCCGGATTAAACTGCAGTAGCGCTTCGCTGGCGCGCAGGGCCAGCTCCATCTGCCGCTCTTCCATCAGCGCCGACTTTAAGGTGTCGAGCAGTTTGTGGATCACTTCGGCGTTATCCGCCTCGTCAAGATCCTCGTTGAACAGCTCGGCAACCGGACTAATATTACCCTTCAGCCAGACTTCCAGCGTGTGTTCGTTGAGCGTTTCACCGTTGAACGGGTTAATCAGCCACATCTCTTCGCTGGTTTCCGGGTCGGCGCGCAGCAGCAGCTGCGTCGGGAAGATAACCGGGACCAGCGGCAGCGACAGGCGCTGGGCAATCCACAACACGATAGCCCCTAATGACGCCGCGCTCCCCTGACGGTTAAGCAGAACTTTGTCGATCCACAGCGCATCAGACAGCCGGTAAACACCGTGAGAATCGCGAAAACCCCACTCATGGTAGAACAGCTCCAGCAGCCGCTCCAGCTGACGCTCCTGATCCCAGGAAGAAGCAATTTCCTCCTGCGCCAGACCCAGCAGCCGCTCCAGCTCATCCTGCACGTAGTGCGTCGGAAAATCGTCGCGGATTAATTCAGAAATGAGGACCATGCCATCGCACAATGGCGCTTTGTTAAATTCGAAATCAGCTAATGACCTCATGACTTACCCCAGTAAAGGTGTTCTTGTAATGGCGAGTTGTATGATGATGAACAACACCACCAACGCCAACAGAAAGGCAATAAACCGGCTCTGCTGGCTGCGTGGGCGACGACGTCCCAGCGCGATAAAACCCAATGCGATGTAAATAATAACGCCAAACAGCTTTTCAGTCAGCCATGAGCCGTCTTCAGTGAAAGGCAGATAGTGCGTTATGGCCATTAGCCCTGCGCCGCTCAGAAATAACAGCGTGTCGCAGCAGTGCGGCGCAATGCGCACCCAGCGCTGGTTCAGCCAGGCACTATGACCGCTGTAGGTCCACCAGTAGCGCAACGTAAACAAACTGACGGAAACCACCACACACGCTATATGCAGATACAGCACCGCGCTAAACAGATTCATATGACAGCTTTCTCCATGCCGGAAAACCGCCCTGTCGTCAGGCGATCGTTATCGCCGTAGTCACGGCAGGTCGCCACATCGTGATAGCCCGCGTCACGGAACAGCGCCCGTACCGCGTCCCCCTGTTTCCAGCCGTGTTCCAGCAACATCAGTCCGTCGGGCG
>NZ_JBCNNS010000151.1:0-8916 GCF_039594335.1 Raoultella sp. | reverse complement strand
ATGTCAGCAACCTGAACATGGGCGACGTTATCGATGTTTACCCGTTCAAAGGTGAAGTGCGTCATCACGAAACCAATGAACTGCTGGCGACCTTCGAGTTAAAAACCGACGTGCTGATTGATGAAGTGCGCGCCGGTGGCCGTATTCCGCTGATCATCGGTCGTGGCCTGACGACGCGTGCGCGTGAAGCGCTGGGTCTGCCACATAGCGATGTTTTCCGTCATGCAAAAGATGTTGTCGCAAGCAGCCGCGGCTACTCACTGGCGCAAAAAATGGTGGGCCGCGCCTGTGGCGTAGCCGGTGTTCGTCCGGGCGCTTACTGCGAACCGAAGATGACTTCCGTAGGCTCTCAGGACACCACCGGTCCGATGACCCGTGACGAGCTGAAAGACCTGGCCTGCCTCGGCTTCTCTTCCGACCTGGTGATGCAGTCCTTCTGCCATACCGCCGCCTATCCCAAACCGGTTGACGTCACCACGCACCATACGTTGCCAGACTTCATTATGAACCGTGGCGGTGTTTCCCTGCGTCCAGGCGATGGCGTTATCCACTCGTGGCTGAACCGTATGCTGCTGCCGGATACCGTGGGGACCGGTGGTGACTCTCATACCCGTTTCCCGATCGGTATCTCCTTCCCGGCGGGTTCTGGTCTGGTGGCCTTTGCCGCCGCGACCGGTGTGATGCCGCTGGATATGCCGGAATCGGTGCTGGTGCGCTTCAAAGGCAAGATGCAGCCGGGGATCACCCTGCGCGATCTGGTCCATGCAATCCCGCTGTACGCGATTAAGCAGGGTCTGCTGACCGTTGAGAAGAAAGGGAAGAAAAACATCTTCTCTGGCCGCATTCTGGAGATCGAAGGTCTGCCGGATCTGAAAGTTGAGCAGGCGTTTGAACTGACCGATGCTTCCGCAGAACGTTCTGCTGCGGGCTGTACCATTAAGCTGAATCAGGAACCGATCGTTGAGTATCTCAACTCCAACATCGTTCTGCTGAAATGGATGATCGCAGAAGGCTACGGCGATCGTCGTACGCTGGAGCGTCGTATTCAGGGCATGGAAAAATGGCTGGCGGATCCGCAACTGCTGGAAGCTGATGCTGACGCCGAATATGCGGCGGTGATCGACATCGATCTGGCGGATATCAAAGAGCCTATCCTGTGTGCGCCGAACGATCCGGACGATGCGCGTCTGCTGTCCGACGTTCAGGGTGAGAAGATCGACGAAGTGTTCATCGGTTCCTGCATGACTAACATTGGTCACTTCCGTGCGGCGGGTAAACTGCTGGACAGCCATAAAGGCCAGCTACCGACTCGTCTGTGGGTGGCTCCGCCAACCCGTATGGATGCAGCGCAACTGACGGAAGAAGGCTACTACAGCGTGTTTGGTAAAAGCGGTGCGCGTATTGAAATTCCTGGCTGCTCCCTGTGTATGGGTAACCAGGCGCGCGTGGCGGACGGTGCGACGGTGGTTTCCACTTCAACCCGTAACTTCCCGAACCGTTTAGGAACCGGCGCTAACGTCTATCTGGCCTCTGCGGAACTGGCTGCGGTCGCTTCCCTGCTCGGCAAACTGCCGACGCCGGAAGAGTACCAGACCTTCGTCGCGAAGGTGGATCAGACCGCGGCGGATACCTATCGCTATCTGAACTTTAATCAGCTGGAACAGTACACTGATAAAGCTGACGGTGTGATTTTCCAGACCGCGGTATAAAGTAAATCCTGCTGCTCAAAGCCACTCTCCGGAGTGGCTTTTTTATTGCAGCGCTAACTCGATTGCGTCGGCATCCTGCAAAGGCGACAGGGATGTTGAGGCTGACGGGTCTGGATCTGGCAACCGCTGGTGGAATAATGTCCGCCAGTTGACGGGAAGACGACCAGTTAAAGGATAGCGGCGCTTTTATTTGCTGTTGCTCTATCGGGTCCACTTTTTTTCTGCCCGGGTACTGCGATAATGACCTTATGGGTACAATGTTGCGGTGACGCATTGCCCTTGCAGAGGAAGACACTATGGATTACGAATTTCTGCGCGATATTACCGGAGTGGTAAAGGTGCGAATGTCGATGGGCCACGAGGTGGTGGGGCACTGGTTTAACGAAGAGGTGAAAGATAACCTCGCTCTGCTGGATGAAGTGGAACAGGCCGCGCGTACCGTAAAGGGCAGCGAGCGTTCCTGGCAGCGTGCCGGACATGAATACACGCTATGGCTGGATGGCGAAGAGGTGATGATTCGCGCAAACCAGCTGGAGATTTCAGGTGATGAAATAGAAGAGGGCATGAGCTACTACGACGAAGAAAGCCTCTCTCTGTGCGGCGTTGAGGATTTTTTACAGGTGGTGGCCGCCTACCGCGAGTTTGTCAGTAAAGCGTAGCCCCCTTAATGCATTCACGCCGGGAGCCAAACTCCCGGCTTTTTTCCTGACCGCTCAAGAATCATTTTGCCACTGCGATTGTGCGCTATGCGGTCGCTATTGACCGTGGTGCCGCCTGCCGGTTTTAGCAACATGGTGACCGACGTCAACCTCTCACTGGCGGTACAGAGCGCGCTCGAAGAGCAGAACGTTACCCTCACCCTGGTTCAGCCCGAGTAACAGCGCCCGCAGGCGCCGTCAGATGTTCAGATGGAAGGGATATTTCTGGCGTAGTAAATTTCTCGCATCTCTTTCCACAGTAGATTGGTGATGGACTGGCGCTCTTCTGCGCTAAGGTCTTCTGGTCTGGTATGGAACATGTAGTGCTGCAGATCGAACTCTTTCAGTAGCATCTTGGTGTGGAAGATATTTTCCTGATAGACGTTGACGTCCACCATGTCATACAGCGCTTTGATGTCCTCGGACATAAAGTTCTGAATGGAATTGATTTTATGGTCAATAAAGTGCTTCATCCCATTGATATCACGGGTAAAACCGCGGACGCGATAATCAATGGTGACAATGTCAGATTCCAACTGGTGGATAAGATAATTCAACGCATTAAGCGGTGAAATCACCCCACAGGTGGAGACTTCTATGTCGGCACGGAAAGTACACAGCCCGCCCTCCGGATGGCTTTCCGGGTAGGTATGCACGCAAATATGGCTCTTATCGAGATGGGCGACGACGGCTTCCGGAAGTGGGCCCGGGTGTTCGGTCTGGTCGATAAGCTGCGGGTCAACGGGTTCTTCACTGACCAGAATCGTGACGCTGGCACCCTGAGGTTCATAATCCTGGCGGGCAATGTTCAGGATGTTGGCACCGATGATCGAGCAGGTCTCTGACAAAATCTCGGTCAGACGGTTGGCATTATAGAGTTCATCGATATAGGCGATGTAGCCATCGCGCTCCTCTGCCGTTTTGGCATAGCAGATATCGTAAATACAAAAACTCAGGCTTTTGGTCAGGTTGTTAAAGCCGTGCAGCTTCAATTTTTTCAATTTAGTTCACCCCCTTACTAAAAATCGCTGGCGGACAGCGCATCCTGTAAATATTGCGGTAGGGCAAATGCTGCCTTATGAATGGCCGGATTATAGTAACGGCACTTCAGGTTTGCTTTGTGAAAACGCGCCTGGATAATTTCATTGGACAGATAGCGCAGGGCATCATTATCGGTCGCCCACGCGAAGGTCATGATGCCGCCATAGTAGGTCGGAATCGCGGCCTGATAGAAGCTGACATCGCTGAAATAGTGGCCGAGTTTGCGGTGGCTGTCGTTCGCTTCATCCTGTTGCAGGAAGCAGACGCCGTTTTGGGCAACAAAAATGCCGCCGGGGTTCAGGCAGCGCTTACAGCCTTCGTAAAAGGCTGACGTGAACAGGCTCTCTCCGGGACCGATAGGGTCGGTGCAATCGGAAATGATCACATCAAACGTTTGCGTGGTCTGGTTAACAAAATTGACGCCATCGTCAATCACCAGCGTAAAGCGCGGATCGTCATAGGCGCCGGCGTTGTGATTTGGCAAATACTGGCGGCAGAACGACACCACGCCAGCGTCGATTTCGACCATAGTGATGGTTTCGATAGTGCTGTGACGAGACACTTCACGCAGCATTGCGCCGTCACCGCCGCCGATGATCAGCACATGTTTCGCCTGGCCGTGGGCCATTAGCGGGACATGGGTCATCATCTCATGATAGATAAATTCATCGCGTTCGGTGGTTTGTACCACCCCGTCCAGCGCCATCACGCGACCAAAGGCTGTATTCTCAAAAATGATCAAATCCTGGTGAGCGGTCTTTTCGTGATACAGCACATTATCAACCGCAAAATACTGACCAAAATGGTCGTGCAGCGTTTCATGCCACAGATTGTTATCAGCCACGGGCGGGTTCCTCCATTGTGAACATCCGGTACACTCGAAAAAACGAGCGCAACATCATAGCCAACTATAGATGATGATGCACGGTGGATATTTCAGCAGTGCGCATGGTGCCGGGCTACATGGCAGGAATATTGCCAGGCTGCGGCCTGGCAAGACCCGACCACCTTATACAGGCGGCGTGACGGCGTTCGGACCCGGTGGGGGGACTATTTAACGTAAGCGAGCAGGCTCAGCGAATCGCGGGCCAACGCCTTGCATTTTTTCGTCGTGGGGATTTTGATGCCGCTGAGATCGCGGTAGCTGTCTTCACCGAGCGCCTTCATATTGAAGCTGTCGTAATTGCTCAGATCCCATTGGTTCTGTTGAGCAAAAAAAACCAGTGCGCGACGAATTTGGGTATTCGGCAGATTCTGATAACCGCAGTCGTTTTTCAGGAAGACAAATACCGCTGTTAAATCAGCCATATCTTCCGCTTCTGACTCGCTTAACGCATAGCTATTGGCGGATAGAGCAAGCAGGCTGCCGAGCACTATTGTTCTGAAAAGCGTCTTCATTTTCTCTACCATTGAATCACGGACGCTCAACGTTAGCATACTTCTTTACACTACGTAGAGCTTTATTCTTACTCTTCTGCTTGACCTTCCTGTTGGTGGAAGGTTTAAGCTCAAAAGTTCACCAGCAGAATAAAAAGGATGTGAAAATGCAACGTCGTGAATTTATCAAATTAACCGCGGCGGCCAGCGTATTCAGCGCGCTGCCGCTTTGGAGCCGTTCGGTTTTCGCCGCCAGCCGCCCGACTTTGCCGGTGCCAGAGCTTCTGACCGCCGACGCACGTAATCGCATCACATTAACTATCCAGGCCGGAAAAACGCAGTTTGGTCCGCATCAGGCGACGACCTGGGGTTATAACGGAAATCTGCTGGGGCCGGCGCTGAAGCTCAAAAACGGGGAGGCGGTGACCGTGGATATTCACAACCGCCTGGCCGAAGAGACCACCGTGCACTGGCATGGGCTGGAGGTACCGGGCGAGGTCGACGGTGGCCCGCAGGGGATCATTGCGCCAGGCACCTCCCGCAGCGTGAGTTTTACCCCTAGCCAGCGGGCCGCCACCTGCTGGTTCCACCCGCATCAGCATGGAAAAACCGGTCGTCAGGTTGCTATGGGGCTGGCGGGGCTGGTGCTGATTTCTGATGAAGAAAGCGAGAAGTTGCTGCTGCCGAAGCAGTGGGGGATCGATGATGTACCGGTGATTGTGCAGGATAAGCGCTTTACCGCCGCCGGCGAGATAGATTATCAGCTCGACATAATGAGTGCGGCGGTCGGTTGGTTTGGCGATACCCTGCTGACAAATGGGGTACTCTACCCTGAACACGCCGCGCCACGCGGCTGGCTGCGTTTACGTTTCCTGAACGGCTGTAATGCCCGCTCGCTGAATTTCTCTACCAGCGATAACCGGCCGATGTACGTTATCGCCAGCGACGGTGGACTGCTTGCCGAGCCGGTGAAGGTCACCGAACTGCCGGTGTTAATGGGGGAGCGCTTTGAAGTTCTGGTGGATACCCGCGACGGTAAAGCCTTCGATCTGGTCACCTTGCCGGTGAGTCAGATGGGGATGGCGATCGCGCCGTTTGACACGCCGCAACCGGTCTTGCGCATCCAGCCGCTGACGATCCAGGCATCCGGCAAACTGCTGGATTCTTTGGTCAGCATGCCAGCGCTGCCGTCGCTGGAAGGGCTGACTCTGCGCACGCTCCAGCTGTCGATGGATCCGATGCTGGATATGATGGGCATGCAGGCGCTGATGCAAAAATATGGTGACCAGGCAATGTCCGGTATGAACCCCGGAAGTATGATGGATCACGGCAATATGGGCCACGCCATGATGGGCAATATGAGCGACAAGGGGCAGATGAATCATGGCGATATGGGGAACATGGACCACGGCGGCATGGGAATGGGACAGATGAACCACGGCACCGACGGTTTCGATTTCCATAATGCTAACCGGATCAATGGCAAAGCCTTTGATATGAATCTCCCGATGTTTGCCGCGGCGAAAGGGCAGTATGAGCGCTGGGTGATTTCCGGTAAAGGCGACATGATGCTGCACCCGTTCCATATTCACGGCACCCAGTTCCGTATTCTGTCGGAGAACGGCGCTGCGCCTGCCGCGCATCGTTCGGGTTGGAAAGATACTGTCCGGGTTGAAGGGGGCGTCAGTGAAGTGCTGGTGAAGTTCGATCACGAGGCGTCGAAAGCGCATGCGTATATGGCGCACTGCCATCTGCTGGAACATGAAGATACCGGCATGATGCTCGGCTTTACGGTGTAGTTTTCCCCATAAGAGACATTCTGCCAGCGTAAAAAAAGGCCCGGTGTTCACCGGGCCTTCTGTTTGGTTACGGCGTTTTACTCAGGGCTTACTTCGCCTCATCAGGCAGGGCGTACGCGACGATATAGTCGCCCATCTTCGTGCCAAACGAGCCGTGGCCGCCTGCAGCGATGACAACATACTGTTTGCCATTCACTTCATAGGTCATCGGCGTAGCCTGACCACCTGCAGGTAGACGGGCCTGCCACAGTTTTTCACCGTTACTCATGTTGTAGGCGCGCAGGTAGTTATCGGCGGTGGCGCCAATAAACAGCACGTTACCCGCAGTGGAGATCGGGCCGCCGAGCATCGGCATACCGAGGTTAAACGGCAACTGGACAGGCATCGGGAACGGCAGGCTATCCTGCGGCGTACCGATACGTTTTTTCCATATCACTTCGTTGGTTTTCAGATCCAGCGCGGAGATGTAACCCCAGGCCGGTTGTTTGCACGGCAGACCAAACGGCGACAGGAAGGCGTTGAGGGTCACGCCGAACGGCACGCCATACTGCGGCTGGATACCGGATTCGGTACCGGAACCTTTCGCGTCTTTCGGCGGCTCCATCGGGTTGCCCGGCCCGCGTGGGATCAGTTTCGACACAAACGGCAGCGCCATTGGGTTGGCGATGGCCACCTGGCGGTTCGGGTCAACGGAAATCCCGCCCCATTCAAACATCCCCAGGTTACCCGGGAAGACCAGCGTGCCTTGCTCCGACGGTGGGGTGAAGATGCCTTCATAACGCAACTGGTGGAATATCACGCGGCACACCAGCTGATCGAACATGGTGGCGCCCCACATATCCGCGCCGGTCAAATCTTTCTTCGGACGGAAGCTCAGGTCGGAGAATGGCTGCGTTTTAGAGACATAATCGCCTTTCGCCGCACCCTGAGGAACCGGTTTTTCCGGTGCCGGGACAACCAGCTCGCCGTTACGACGGTCGAGGACGAAGATATTGCCGGTTTTGGCCGGTGCGTAGATGACCGGAACGGTTTTACCATTCACGTCGATATCCGCCAGCGTAGGCTGAGACGGCATATCCATATCCCACAGATCGTGGTGAACGGTCTGATAGCTCCATACCAGTTTACCGGTCGTCGCGTTCAGCGCCACGATAGCGCTGGCGTAGCGTTCCTGTTCCGGCGTACGGTTACCGCCCCAGATATCCGGAGTGGTCACGCCCATCGGCAGGTACACGAGGTCGAGCTTCGCGTCATAGGCCGCAGGCGCCCAGGAGTTCGGGGAGTTCAGCGTGAAGTGATGTTCATCATCTGGAATGGCGTTCGGATCTTTCGCGCCCGGATCGAACACCCACAGCAATTTACCGGTGTTCACATCAAAGCCGCGAATGACGCCAGAGGGCTCGCGAGTCGAGAAGTTATCGGTCACGGCGCCGGCAATGATAATGGTGGTATCGGTCACGATCGGTGGAGACGTTGGTTCGTACATCCCCGGCGTGGTGACCGGCATGTTGGTCTGCAGGTTGAGAATACCTTTGTTGGCAAAGGATTCGCACAGCTGCCCGTTGTCGGCGTTAATCGCGAACAGGCGGCCATCGTTGACCGGCAGGATAATCCGACGCGGACAGTTGGCGACGACGTCCGCTGGCGCCTTATCTGCTTTCGCTTCGTGATAAGAAACGCCGCGGCAGGTCACATGCTGGAAGGAAGGATCCGCATTCAGCTGCGGGTCAAAGTGCCATTTTTCTTTCCCGGTAGCCGCATCAAGGGCGAACAGACGCTGGTGGGCGGTACAAAGGTACAGCATGTTCCCCACTTTAATTGGCGTCACTTCGTTAGTGATTTCACCCGGATCGTTCGGCTGTTTCAGGTCGCCGGTGCGGAACACCCAGGCTTCCTTCAGGTTTTTCACGTTATCGGCATTGATTTGCTTCAGCGGCGAATAACGTTGGCCTTCCTGATTACGACCGTATGCTGGCCAGTCGCCATCGGCAACTGCGGAGATCGGCGCCGCAGGCGTGGCATCGGCATTCAGGGTACCGTTCACTTCTTGTGGGTCATTAAAACCGGCCCAGGTCAGGATACCGCCGCTGATCAGCAGGGCAACGACCAGACCGGCGACCGCGCCGCCCGATGGGATCGGCAGACGACGCCAGACAAAAGGCAAAATAAGCCAGATGCCGAAGAAGACCAGAATATCGCTACGCGGCGTCAGCGCCCAGAAGTCAAAACCGACTTCCCAGACGCCCCAGATCATGGTGGCGAGAAGCAACGCGGCATAGAGCCAGAGCGCTG
>NZ_JBCNNS010000150.1:0-8985 GCF_039594335.1 Raoultella sp. | reverse complement strand
CCCGCCGACTGGGGGTCTGTCGTTCGGTCTTGTGCGCGTCACCGCGTTGGTTACAGCGACATGGTCAGCCGCAAACGCCGGCGGAGCTCAGCGCATATAACTGCCTGCACTACAGCCATTTTGCCGCGCCGACATGGCAGCTTACCGACCCGCAGGGTGAGGCCGTTTCCGTGGCGGTTTCCGGGAACCTCAGTGCCGGGATTTCCTCATTGCTGCTGGAAGCGGCGGTAGCCGGATGCGGCATCGCGATGCTGCCGGAACTGGAAGCGCAACGTGCACTCAATAGCGGGGCGCTGAAGCCGGTGTTGCCGGGCTGGACGCCGAAAGCCCTCAGTGTATACGGCATCTATTTATCGCGTGACTATCAGCCCAGCGCACTACCGCTGTTTCTCGATGAGATTCAACAGCAACTGGCGCAGCTTAGCTAGCGCACTTTCGTACCGCTGGTCCGGCGTGCGAGCTCCTGCCATCTTTCATCTCGCTACCCGACACAGGGGGCTCGTCTGTCTCTGGTTCGTAGCGACAGCGGCCTCCTTCGTGAGTCATCTTCGACTTTCGTGAAATATTGTCATCATGTTAAAAATAACGACACACGGCGCTAATTGATAATTTTTTGTTTTATATGGAATTTTCTTAATACGTCCGCAAGATCCCTCTCACCATCTATACTGTGGGTTAGACATACTAACAGGAGCGAACAGGAGCGAATTCATGGCAATCCATAAGAAAGGTCAGGCGCACTGGGAAGGTGATTTAAAAAGCGGCAAGGGGACCGTTTCGACAGAGAGCGGAGCGTTGAGCCAGCAGCCTTACGGCTTCAACACCCGTTTTGAGGGCGTCAAAGGGACCAATCCGGAAGAGCTGATCGGCGCTGCGCATGCGGCCTGCTTCTCCATGGCGCTGTCGCTGATGCTCAGTGAAGCGGGTTACACGGCCACAACAATTGATACGGTAGCGGTGGTGACGCTTGATAAATCCGGCGGCGGTTTTGCGATTACCCAGGTTGCGCTGAAGAGTCAGATTGTCCTGCCGGGTATTGAAGCCGATGTCTTCGATGGCATTATTCAGAAAGCGAAAGCCGGTTGCCCGGTATCACAGGTGTTAAACGCTGCGATTAGCCTCGACTACCAGCTGAATCCTTGACGCTTGAGTGCCCGTTACTCACGGGCACTCTTTGCATCTATCTGCAACGGATAAAGTCACTGCCTGCACATGAGTCCCACGCCGAATAGTGGTATGTTTTGCTGTCACGGAGAGAATCAGGCAAAACAATGACCAGCATACGCGGAATGATAGAGGCTCAGGTTCTGGGCTTAACCGGCATGGCGCTGAAAGAGATTGATTTTGAGCACCCGAAAGGGGAGCCGGGACTGTTCGGCCCCCGGTCCGCTATCTGGCAGGTACACGGTGACTTTACGTCGATGCTCTGCGGAGGCGTGAGCGCACTGTTGCTGCAGATGCTACATCCGCTGGCGCTGGCCGGTGTCTGGGATCACTCAAATTTCCGCGACGATATCTTCGGCCGCCTGCGGCGCACCAGCCAGTTTATCTCCGCGACGACCTTTGGCACCACTGTCGATGCGCAAAGGCTGATTGCCAAAGTGCAAGGTATTCACCTGCGGGTCAGCGGGCAAGATCTAGACGGCACGCCGTATATGGCCAGCGATCCAGCGTTGCTGACCTGGGTACACGTGGCCGAATGCAGCAGCTTTATGGCGTCGCATTTGCGCTATAAGCGCACGGTGGTAAGCGAGGAGCGTCAGACGCAATATTTCCACGAAACAGCCGAGATTGCCCGTCGTTTGGGCGCGCGCGATATCCCGGTAACCCCGCAGCAGGTGGCTGAATATCTGCAGGATATGCGCCCGCGTCTGCGCTGCGATGCACGTACGCGTGAGGTTGCGGACGTGCTGCTGACCACCCGTCTACCCGGCCGCCTGAGCCAGCCGGTAGGTCAACTGATGATGCGTGCCGGGATTGATCTGCTCCCGCCCTGGGCGCAGGAGATGCTCTCCCTGAGGCTGACCCCCTGGCAGCGGCATACCGCGCGGATCGCGGTGCACGGCATTGCCAGGGTGCTTCGCGCATCGGTACGCAACGGCGCCTATCATTGCGCGATGCGTCGAATGGCCGCGAATTAACATTTTTGTCGGAGATACCGCGCGCTGGCTATTATTTCAGGATAAAAAAGTCGGCGGGATTTATATTTCTATGCGCTTTATCTGCCCTGTGTGAATTAAATTATCGACAGTATCTGCACGCTAAAATCGATGGCGCGTCGACCTCGCCACAAGTTCTTCAACAGCCTGAAGGAGACATTGGTAATGTAGCCACATGAATCCCAGGGTTGATTTATTGAGGTTATACCCGGCATCCGCGCCGCAGTTTTCATATTGCCCGATAAATAAAAAGCGACCATAATTATTCCGCCATTATTCCATCGCATATTAATGGCCAATAACAAACGCATTGTCGTGTTTATGTTCAATAAAATAACCCAATCGGTTAATAGATATTATCTATAACCAGACTGGACATCCAGGAAGTCATACAATGATCATCCGACCAGAACAACACTGGTTTCTTCGCCTGTTTGACTGGCACGGCTCCGTGCTGTCAAAAATCATTTTTCGCCTGCTGCTTAATGTCCTGATGTCGATTGTCGCCATCATTAGCTATCAATGGTACGAACAGCTGGGTATTCATCTGACCGTGGCACCCTTTAGTTTACTGGGGATAGCCATCGCGATTTTCCTCGGTTTTCGCAACAGCGCCAGCTACAACCGCTTTGTCGAAGCACGTAATCTCTGGGGAACGGTACTGATTGCCGAACGTACCCTGATGCGTCAGCTGAAAAATATTCTTCCGGCGGAGCACGAAACGCATCAAAAAATCGCCAGTTACCTGATTGCTTTTAGCTGGAGTCTGAAACACCAGTTACGTAAAACCCATCCCGAGGCTGACCTTAACCGGCTGCTGCCCCCCGATACCGTCACGGAGATCCTCGGCAGCTCGATGCCGACCAACCGCATCCTGTTGCTGGTCGGCCATGAACTGGGCCAGTTGCGTGAAGCGGGGAAGGTGAGTGATATCACCTATGGCCTGATGGACAATAAGCTGGATGAGCTGGCCCACGTGCTGGGCGGATGCGAACGCCTGGCCAGCACGCCGGTGCCCTTTGCGTATACCCTGATTCTGCAGCGCACGGTCTATCTGTTCTGCACCTTGCTGCCGTTTGCGCTGGTCGGCGATCTGCACTACATGACGCCGTTTGTGTCGGTCTTTATCTCCTATACCTTCTTGTCCTGGGATTCTCTGGCCGAAGAACTCGAGGATCCGTTTGGCACCGCGGCGAACGATTTGCCCCTCAACGCCATGTGCAACACCATCGAACGTAACCTGCTGGATATGACCGGGCAGCAACCTCTGCCGGAAACACTGCAGCCCGACCGCTACTACAACCTGACCTGATGGTTCTCCCGCGTGATTGTTAAATAAGTTAAATCTAACGCGTGATAGATAACATTGATTATACAGTTACGATCCTGATTGTTATGCTTTCGTTAACAAAACGTCCGCCGCGACTTTCTCCGGCGGACGAACCTTTTCACATTGCGGATCGCCACGATAAGGCGATTTGGCACGTTGTTCTCGCTTATCGACGGCGCGTTCTGGAGTAGATATGAATATGAAAAGACGCTCAGTACCTGGCGTGCATCCTTATGATGGCCCGGCCGGTGGCTGGGGTGCGTTGAAAGCAACGGCCATCGCCGTGCGGACACAAATGGATGCTCTGGAGGCGCCCGCCACTCTGCTGCGCACCAATCAGCCTGACGGCTTTGATTGCCCCGGCTGCGCATGGCCGGATAAAGAACACAAGTCCACCTTCCAGTTTTGCGAAAATGGCGCTAAAGCAGTGACCTGGGAAGCGACCAGCAAGCGCGTCACGGCGGAATTTCTGGCGGCGAACACGGTCACCTCGTTACTGGCTAAAAGCGATTTTGAGCTCGAAGGCTACGGCCGCTTAACCCATCCGCTGGTCTACGATCGCGCCAGCGACACGCTGCGCCCGACCAGTTGGGAAAGCGCCTTTGCACGTATTGGCGAGGTGGTCAGCGGCATGCAGCCGGACGAGGTCGAGTTCTATACTTCCGGTCGCGCCTCCAACGAGGCGGCCTGGCTGTTTCAGCTGTTTGCCCGTGAACTGGGCACCAACAATTTCCCGGACTGTTCGAATATGTGCCATGAATCGACCAGCGTCGGGCTGCCGCAGTCGATCGGTATCGGAAAGGGAACGGTGTCGCTGGATGATTTTGACAAAACCGAACTGGTGATTTCCATCGGCCATAACCCGGGAACCAACCATCCGCGCATGATGGGAACGCTGCACGAACTGGCCCGTCGCGGCGTACCGATTATTGTGTTTAACCCTTTGAAAGAACGCGCGCTGGAGCGTTTCGCCGATCCGCAGAACGTTATCGAAATGGCAACCCTGGGCTCGACAAATATTGCCTCAACCTATTTTCAGGTGAAGGCGGGGGGCGATGCGGCGGCTCTGAAAGGCATTGCCAAAGCGCTGCTTCAGATGGAAGAAGAGCAGGGTAACGTCCTCGATCACGCATTTATCACTGAGCACACGCAGAACTTCCCGGCGTTTGCCGATGATTTGCTGAACACCGCCTGGCAAGATATCGAACGTGAATCCGGCCTCGCTCGCGCTGACCTGCAGCGGGTTGCCGACGCATACGCCAAATCGAACGCCACGATCGTGACCTATGGTATGGGGATCACCCAGCATAATAAGGGAACGTCAAATGTGCGGTTGATCGCCGACCTGCTACTGATGCGCGGGAATATCGGCAAACCCGGCGCCGGGATCTGTCCGCTGCGCGGACACTCCAATGTTCAGGGTAACCGCACCGTCGGGATTACCGAAAAGCCGAGCGCCGCCTTCCTGAAGAAGCTGGAAGAGGTGTTGGGTTTCGTACCGCCGCAGAAACATGGCCATGACGCGGTAAAAGCGTTGCAGGCGATGATCGAAGGCAAATCAAAGGTTCTGTTGTGCCTTGGCGGTAACTTTGCGGTGGCGATGCCTGACCATGAACGCGCGTTTCCGGCCATGCGCGGGTTGGATCTCAGCGTACATGTCGGGACGAAACTGAATCGCTCGCATCTGCTGGTGGCGAAAGAAACGTTTATTCTGCCGTGCCTGGGCCGCACCGAGCTGGATATGCAGGAGACCGGGCGCCAGTCGATCACCGTGGAGGATTCTATGTCGATGGTGCACGCCTCGTCGGGAAAACTGAAGCCGGCCTCGCCGCTGCTGCGTTCGGAACCGGCGATTGTCGCCGGAATGGCAATGGCGACCCTGGCGAACACCAAAGTCGACTGGCGCTCGCTGGTGGCGAATTACGACCGTATCCGCGATCTGATTGAACGCACTATTCCCGGTTTTGACAACTACAACGAGCGCATTCGCCAGCCGGGTGGTTTTCGCATGCCGCTGCCGCCGACGGAGCGCATCTGGCCAACGCCAACCGGTAAAGCCATGTTCTCGGTGTTCCACGGCGTACATGAGAACATTCATATTGCCGGTGAGGAGGTGCTGCGCCTGGTCACACTGCGCAGCCACGATCAGTACAACACCACCATCTACGCCATGGATGACCGCTACCGCGGTATTTTTGGCCGTCGCGACGTGCTGTTTATGAACGAGCAGGATATGGCCAGTCAGGGATTCGAGCACGGCGACCGGGTGGATATCACCACCGCGCTGCCGGACAGCGACCTGTGTTTGGAGGATATTACGCTGGTGGCCTACAACATCGCGCCAGGCACCGTTGGCGCCTACTATCCGGAAGCCAACGTCCTGGTTCCGCTGGACTACATTGATGAAGAGAGCGGCACGCCTTCTTATAAATCCGTGCCGATTCGTCTGACCCTGCGCTCGAAAGAGATTCGGCCGGTCTCCGGCCTGCGCTAATCTGCCCGCGACCGCTGCCGACCTCAACGTCGGCAGGGAACTCTCGCTATTCTGGCGCCAGTACCAGCTTGATGCCAAGGCCGACAAAACCGGCGGCAAAAGCGACCCGCAGCCCCAGTAACACCCTGGGACGGGTCAGCACATAGCCGCGCATCGCGGCCGCGCAGCATAAAGACCAGTAGCGTCATCAGCATAAAATCCCGCTCAGCGTCAGCATCTTTTTCACCGGAGAGGCGGTGTCGTTGTGGATAAACTGCGACAGCAAGGCGGGCGGAGTCATGCCGTTAAGCGGTCAAAGCCGCGGATCGGCTGAAAACGGCTAATGCCGTGCAACGCGGCGAGCGTCTGGGGGCGGTTTTTCCTCCGTTGCATCATCAAGATACTCTTTCGTCTACGCGAGGGTTGGCGAAAACACGCAGGCGCCGTCCAGACAGATGATGGCAGCCGGTTGCCCGCAGCAGACAGATCAGCAGCACCTCTCCAGGATCGTCACTTTCACCCGCGCCGGAGCGGCTTGTATTTGGCGGATGCTGAAAGTAACATTTAACTAACATATTTTTGACCGGGCGAGGGGAGTCTGCATCGCGCCGGCGTCTGCGTATAGCGAACGGCAACACACTGGATTAACCATGGATATCAAACAGCTCAAATACTTGATCGCACTCGATCAAACGCGTCATTTTGGCCAGGCCGCGGCGCTGTGCCATATCACTCAGCCGACGCTTTCGATGCGTATCCGCAATCTGGAAGAGGAGCTCAATCTTGTTCTGATTCAGCGCGGGCAACGGTTTGAGGGGTTTACTGCGGAAGGCGAGCGCATTCTGGCCTGGGCGCGGGCGCTGCTGGCGGCTCATGACGGGCTGGAGGCGGAGGCGGCGATTTGTCGCGGCCAGATGGTGGGGCAACTGCGGGTCGGCATGGTGCCGCTGGCCAGCCTTAATCCGATGCAACTGATTAAACCGCTGGCCGGGAAGTATCCGGAGCTGCAGTTCAGCCTGCTGTCTCTTACCTCGGAGCAGATAATCGATGGTGTCAGCCGGAATCAGCTTGATCTGGGTATCTGCTACCTCCAGCAAGTCGATAGCCAGCTTTTCAACGTCAAGTGGCTGCCCGCAACGCGGATGGGGCTGCTGCATGATAAACGCCATTTTCAGTTTGCCAAAGGCACGCCGGACTGGGAAACGCTGGCCGCATTACCGCTGGGATTTCTCAGCAAAGGAATGCATTACCGTGAATCCATCGAGATGAGCTTTAAGAGCAAAGGGTTAACGCCGAAATATGTCTTTGAGAGCGATTCTACCTTCCAGATTATTCAGGCGGTGCAGGCGGGAATTTGCTGTGCCATTATGCCGCTCAACAATGGTCTTGAGGCATTAAGTGATAATCTGGAGATTATTCCCATCGCCGACACCGAAGTGGATTCAAAGCTGGCGCTGATCATGCGCAACCAGCAGCCGGTCTCATCGCTGGCGGAAAAATGTTTTGCCGATGCGCAGGTCATTTTTAATTAATATGGCCGGGGGATGGGAGGCCGTCCCTGGGGCTCAATGGCATATTCAATTGGCAGACTACGGCTTAGTGCGCTGAGCGATGACGATTGGCCGCTATGAGCCGGCTGCGCCGCCGATAAAAACCCGGCGGCGCAGCGGACAGTCAGATATTTTCCAGCTCGATACCGCGGGTTTTCGGGCCGTAAATACCCACCGAGAGCATCACCATCAGCATGCTGGCCACGATGAAGCTAATCACCCCAGGGGTGCCGGCGTATTGTAAAATCAGGCCGATCAGAAGGCTGGTGAGCGCCGTTGACAGGCGGCTGAACGAGTAGCAAAAGCCCACGGCTCTGGCGCGAATCCGCGTCGGGAAGATTTCCGCCTGGTAGGCATGATAGCTGATGGTCAGCCAGGCGTTGGACCAGGTAATCATAAACCCGCAGACAACCAGCATCACCGGATTATTCTGCAGCGCAAACAGGGTACCGAACACCACCGTCATCAGCGCGGAAAGAACGATCTGCCACTTATTCTCAAACCGGTGGACAAAGCGGGTGCAGAACAAGCAGCCCAGCGGGTAGGCGAGAGTGATAAAAAAGGCGTACAGCAGGCTGTGGGTAATGCTCGCCCCCTGGCCGGAAAGCAGCGCCGGCAGCCAGTTGCCGAAGCCAAAAAAGCCGATCGCCTGAAAGAAATTCATCACCATCAGCATGAGGGTTCGTCTGCGGTATTCCGGCGCCCAGATCTCTTTAAAGGTTCCACTTTTGCGCTGCGCTTCCCGGGTGTCCGGGATATGCTGCGGCGAAGGCGTGACGCCACAGCGCCGCTCCATTTGACACATCACTGCATGCGCATCTGCATGACGCCCTTTCACCTCCAGCCAACGGGCTGATTCCGGCAGTTTTTTGCGGATAACCCAAATGATCAGCGAACACAGGGCGCCGAAGATAATGACCCAGCGCCAGCCGGTCAGGCCGAACAGCGTCGTCGGGACCAGCATCCATGACATGAGCGCCACGGCGGGGACCGAGAGAAACTGGATAAAAAAGGCAAAGGCGAACGCTTTGTTACGCAAATGGGTCGGGACCCATTCGCTCAGGTAGGTGTCGATGGTCACCAGCTCAATGCCCAGCCCAATGCCGACCAGAAAGCGGCACAAGATGACCCCTTCGGCGCTGTTCTGGAAAGCCATCAGCAATGAAAACGCGCCGTACCAGGCCAGCGCAAACATAAAGGTCAACCGGCGACCCAGTTTGTCCGCCAGAGGCGCCAGCAGACTGGCGCCGATAAACAATCCGAAGAAGGTGGCCGAGGCGAACGAGGCCTGATCGGAGATACCAAAAAGGCCCAGTTGATCAGTATGGAAAATATGTTCGGCCAGCAGTCCGCTACTGATATAGCCGGTCTGAAAAAGATCGTAGAGCTCAAAGAAGCCGCCGAGTGCCAGCAGAGTGATAAACGACCACAGGCCGAAAGAGGCAGGCAGGGCATCGATGCGGTAGGTTAAGC
>NZ_JBCNNS010000015.1:0-53473 GCF_039594335.1 Raoultella sp. | reverse complement strand
CCTCACGGTTAAATCCTTCACCCGGGGCGTGACTTGTTGTTAACTATGCTGATACATGCAGCGTAAGCCGATCACCCCTGGCGATGTAAAGTCTACAACTTAGTTCGAAACTTACAAGTGTGAACTCCGTCAGGCATATGAAAAAAAAGGGTTGTGTACACAACATTTAACAAATATGGTTAATTTTTAATCATTGGGTAAAGCCGCGAAACCGCATCAGACAGGCATTCCGCTACAAATCACCCTGTTTTGAAAAGGGTGTTGTTGTAAGCAAAAAAAATTCCAGGATTAATCCTAATTTGGCTCAATGGTACAAATTAGAGTGAATTTTTAGCCCGCTGAGTTGTCTCCCAGCCTGGTTCGTATTTCCAACCGGCCGCATGATAAACCCCATTGCATGGCCCTCTTGTGCGGCGATGACCAGGCGTTCATGCTCTTCCGCCGTCAGCTCATCTGCCAGCCAGCCAATCACCACACTGTAATTCCCTGTGCGCAGGGCACGGATCATCGACTCGACGGTATTGTAAGGAGATAGTTGATTAATCTGCATAACCTTCGATAGCGGTAATCCGGAAGACTGAACCCATTCGCGACTCAATTTCTGCTTCGGTGTCAGCCAGAGCTGCCAGCGAGACTGCTGGCCGAGTTGCTGCAGTAAAGGTAGCAGGAGCAATTGCGCCATCATCGGTTGATCTTCACGATAGACAATTTCACTGATCAGCCCGCTGGCCGGTTGTTCGACGACGTCGTGTGAGTGACGACGTACTGAAGCAGAAGTCAGTGATGAACGATTTGCGTAAGCTGAAGTAAACATAGTCTATCTCGCCTGTGAGTTACTGTATGAATGTACAGTATATCCAGCAGGAGAAAAGATCAACCTCATTTATCACTTTGTTGCTTGAAAATTGTACATGATTTTTTGTCGATTCCGCGCCAGACCGTTTTGGTGGGGAGTGCAGGCGATCGATTCATATTGACAAGCGCCACAGTAAAAGCCGATCGCCTGGCCCATGAATATAGTCACCTCGCAGAGGTTTGCCGCGCGGATAGTCCAAACTATTCACCTGCATTTCAGTGGGCAGGACTGGCGTATTTATTACTTATATATTTGGTCTTTCCGCCCGACTGTTTTCTGAAAGCACCTCGCAAAATGATGATTAAATGTTGAACAGCGTAAAAATCATCTTGCTGCAATATACGAAGTCACTTATTTTCTGTATTAACGGATCCGTTCACAAATAATCTTCTATTTACATGATTAACAAAGGAATAATCATGAAGAAAATTTCATCTTTACGGCTCCACCAACTCCAGGAATGTTTATCTCCACTCGGCAAAATAAGCTGTCGCCCGCTCTTTGGGGGTTATAGCCTTGCCATAGACGATACCGTTTTTGCTATGGTCGCCGAGGGCGAAATCTATCTTAAAATTTGTGAACAGGGCGCGGAATATCGTGTGGTGCACGCCACACCTCTTTTGACGATGCGGAAAAATGGTCGCCCGGTCTTGTTGAAATACTATCAGGTTGACGAGACTCTCTGGGGGGATAGCAAAACTCTTTTCAATCTATCGGCGTCCTCATTACAAAGTGCTCGCAATGAAAAGCGACGGCAACGTGCGTCCGGAAGATTAAAAGATCTCCCGAATATCAGTTTTCATATGGAGTTGCTGCTAATTAACGTGGGGGTGAGCGATGAAAAAATGCTCCGTCAGTTTGGTGCGGAGAAAGTCTGGCTGAAATTGCGCGAGTCAAATAAAGCACTCACGTTGAACGTTCTCTATGCGCTGGAAGGGGCGATTGCCGGAGTGCATTCTGCAGCGCTCCCGACGCAGCGGCGTCAGGAGCTTAAGTTATGGGCCAGTACTCAGCACAAAAAAATCGACGCTTACTCGGGTTGAACCGCAACCTGCTTTTGCAACCTGCAGATTTCCGGCAACAGCGCCAGCAGCAGACCAATTTGCTGAAGCACCAGCGGCTCTTTGCTGTCAGCCCGGGGCTCAAGGTGTTGGATCCGGGTCTGCAAACTATTAAGTGCCTGCTGCACCCGCTGTTCGTCGGCAGGCGTGTGGTGCAGCGCATCATCAACGTAACAGACAGCATCATCAAGCAGGGCCAGAATTTCCGCAGTCGTGAGTTTCTCCCGGTGCGCACCGAGCGCGGAAATATAGCTGGTAAAGGTATGGTTCAGGCAAAGTAAACGGAATGCCGTTTCGCGCATAGCTGAGTTTGCCCGCGGTTCCGTTGACAGGTTCGATACCACAGAAGCCAGTTCACCATCCCGGTTATGGGCATCACGACGGGCAACGCGATAGGCCAGACGATTATCGCGTCCCTGGTGATATTGTTCGAGAATGGCGTCGAGGTATCGACAGTTGGCGTTGATCGCTTGATCCAGCACCCGAGGCAGATTGCGGAACTTCCAGTCTGGCCAGATAAAGCTCACGGCTGCCCAGGCGATAGCACAGCCAATCAGCGTATCGAAAATACGCGGTAGTGCGACCTCGAAACCTTCACCTAGCAGGTTAAAGCACAGCAGAACCAGCAAAGTGATGAACATCGTCGCGTGGGCATACTGTACGTTGCGAAAAGCAAAGAACAGCACGCCAGTCAGGACAATGAGCAGCAGTTGGCCTTCAACCGATGGTACGAGCAGTAATATTGGCAGGCCTATGGCCACCCCGCTCAGGGTACCGATAATTCTTAGCGCGAGCCGATGACGGGTCGCGTTATAGTTCGGTTGGCAGACAAACAGGCTGGTCAGAAGTATCCAGTAACCGTGGTTTAACCCGGTAAACTGGATAAACGCATAGCCGGTACAGAGGACCAATGACATTCTTACCGCATGACGAAACAGCGCCGATTCTGGCGACATATTGCGACGCAGCCGCAGCCAAATATCGCTGAAACTGTTAAGTCCGTCGTCCGCGAGCAAATTTTCGGTCGCGCTGTTCGCCGGGGCACTGGTTTGTGCCGACTCAATTGTCGCCAGCTGAGCGTCAATAGCGCGGAGATTGTTAAGCAGAAAGCCCAGCGCTTTCATCTGTTCTGCCGGAACTCCGCTGGCGCGCACTCGGTCAAGGGCGGCATCAAGGTGCATAAATGCCTGCTCGAAATGGGCATCGTGCTGGTAAGGCTCGCGTAAAAGAATCGCGCGGGAGAGTTTCTGGCATGCCTGCGCCTGCATCGACAGCATCCGCTGGAAGCGGAACATCACATCGCTGTAGCGAAAATGATCGCGCAGCGTTTGGTACTGAATGTGCGATGAACTGGCGCGTTCGTGAATATCCTGAGCAACAAAGTAGTATTGCAACGTGCGGCGGGTGCCGCGCTGGCCGCGGTCGCCGCGCAGGCGCGTCAGCAGGGAGGCCTTGGTCTGATTGAGCGTCGTCACCAGTTGACCATTGGCAATGGCTAAATCATATAGCGGTGCCTGGCTCTCATCCTCAATATCCGGGTCAAACAGACGGGATTTGAGATCCAGGTAATGCGCCAACTGCTCATAGCTGCGCGCAAGATTATCCTGCAGAGGGCGGATCGGGAAAATCAGATGTCCGCAGAGCGTTAGCAGGTTATACCAGACCGCACCGGTCAGCAGAAAGAACGGCTGCAGATACCAACGATCGTAGAGCGTTACGCCCAACATGGTATAAATAGCGATCAACAAGGCGCCAAATGCGATAGTAGCGTAGCGCTGTCCCAGACCGCCGAGCAAAATAAATCCGCTGGTGGATACGGTTAACCCAAGCGCAAACAGCCATGGACAGGGAAACAGTAGCTCCACCGAGACGGAAGCAATAAAGAAACACACCAGCGTGATGGCCAGGTTGCGCAACCGACCGGCCAGACGATCGTCGAGGTCGGTCAATGCTGCGGCCACCACGCCCAGCGTCAGGGGAATGGTCAGTTTGACTTCGCCAAGCCACCATGGAACGGCGGTTGTACCGCAGAGTGCGATAAAAATCCTGGTGTTGTACAGCCAGGCGCTGTTCCATGTATAACGGCGTAGCAAGGGGCTAAGCATGGTCCTGTTCCGTCCGGTTACTGAAAACGACGACGCGCATTCGCTTCACGCGCGGCACGAGCCGTTTCGACAGAAACCACTCTACGTCCCACTGGCCATAATGCAATAGCGGCAATTTTAAAATTGGCAATACCGACCGGGATGCCGATGATAGTCAGGCATTGAGCGATACCGCTGAAAATATGCATCAGGCACAGCCACCAGCCGAAAAAGATAAACCACAAAATATTCAGAATCGTGCCACCGGCATTCAACAGGCTATTTTTACCTTGCGGTTCAAGTTCATCGACATGAATGGCTTCATTACCATAAGGCAGAAAGGAGAGTCGGGTGATTTCCCAGCATGAGCGGGTTAATGGCAGGGTGAAAATCAGGATGATGCTGACCAGCGTTGCCAGCAGCCATCCCAGCGTGGTGGCGAAACCGCCAAGGATAAAGTTCAAAATATTCAGAATGGTACGCATAAACCCTCAGTTCAGTCCTGGAGATAATAAGACCTGACCATTGTAACGTTTTTTACGCTGGAGCACCTCGTCGCTGGCGGTTAAACTTAAAAACATCCACCTGATTGAAATTCGGCATGATATGGAACTTAAAGCGACAACATTGGGCAAACGTATGGCACAGCATCCCTACGACCGGGTGCAACTGCTTAACGCGGGAGTAAAAGTCTCGGGTGATAACCATGAGTATCTTATCCCTTTCAATCAGTTACTGTCAGTTCAGTGTAAGCGCGGCCTGGTGTGGGGGGAACTGGAGTTCGTTTTACCGGACAGCAAAGTCGTGCGTTTACACGGCACCGAGTGGAATGAAACGCAGCGTTTTTATCATCATCTGAATACCCTCTGGCAGCAGTGGAGTGTGGAAATGAGCGATATTGCCGCCGGTGTTCTCCAGCAGCAACTGGAGGAGGTCGCCCGCTCCAGCGCCGAAGGTAAATGGCTGACCCGGCAGCAGGTTGCTGATATTCAGGTGAAGATTCGTCGAGCGTTGACCGGGCTGCCGATGCCGACCAGCCGTCTCGACGCTTTCGAGAACTGTCGTAAGCTGTGGCGGCAATGCCAAAGCTGGCTGGCCGATACGGAAGAGGCCCGGCTGGCGCATAATCAGGCTTTTACGGAATCGATGCTGGAACAGTATCGCGGATTTTTTGCCAGCGTCGAAACCTCTGCGCTGAATCCCGCGCAGGCGCGGGCGGTGGTCAACGGTGAGCGCGCTTTGCTGGTGCTTGCCGGGGCCGGAAGCGGCAAAACCTCCGTTCTGGTAGCGCGAGCCGGATGGTTATTAACGCGGGGAGAAGCCACCGCCGATCAGATTCTGCTGCTGGCATTTGGCCGCCAGGCGGCGCAGGAAATGGATGAGCGTATTCGCGAGCGGCTGGGCACTGAAGAGATCGCGGCGCGCACCTTTCATTCTCTGGCATTACATATTATTCAGCAAGGCAGCAAAAAAGTGCCGACCATCAGCAAGTTGGAGAGCGACAGCGCGGCCCGCCAGATGTTGCTGCTGAAAAACTGGCGCCAGCAGTGTCAGGAGAAAAAAGCGCAGGCCAAGGGGTGGCGGCAGTGGCTGGAAGAAGAGATGGGCTGGCAGGTGCCGGACGGCGAATTCTGGCAGGATAAAAAAATTCAGCGGCGAATGGCCAGTCGCCTCGATCGCTGGGTGAGTCTGATGCGAATGCACGGGGGAGTGCAGGCGGAGATGATCGCCGGCGCGCCGGAAACGGTGCGCGACCTGTTTGGCAAGCGCGTTAAGCTGATGGCACCGCTGTTAAAGGCCTGGAAAACAGCGCTGAAAGACGAAGGTGCGGTCGATTTTTCCGGGCTGATACATCAGGCGATTAATATTCTGGATAAAGGGCGCTTCGTCAGTCCGTGGAAACATATTCTGGTCGACGAGTTTCAGGATATTTCGCCGCAGCGCGCCGCCTTGCTTGCTGCGCTGCGGCGACAAAACACACAGACTTCGTTATTCGCCGTTGGCGATGACTGGCAGGCTATCTATCGCTTTAGCGGGGCACAACTCTCTTTAACCACCGCATTTAATCACTATTTTGGCGAAGGCGATTGCTGCGCACTGGATACCACTTACCGTTTTAACGGGCGTATTGGTGAAGTGGCGAACAGCTTTATACAACAAAATCCACATCAACTGAGCAAGCCATTGAACAGCCTGACGGCCGGAGACAAGAAAGCCGTGACGCTACTGGCAGAAGATAAGCTCGACGATCTCCTCGATAAGCTCAGCGGCTATGCGAAACCGGAACAGCGGATTTTATTGCTGGCGCGCTACCATCATTTGAAACCCGAGGCGCTGGAAAAAGCGGCGACGCGCTGGCCGCATCTGCAGCTCGATTTTATGACTATCCATGCCAGTAAAGGCCAGCAGGCGGATTATGTTATTGTGTTGGGGCTTCAGGATGGCGATGATGCGTTTCCGGCTCCGGCGCGTGAATCTATTATGGAGCAGGCGCTGCTGCCGCAGCCGGAAGATTTTCCGGATGCGGAAGAGCGGCGTTTGCTCTATGTCGCTATTACGCGCGCACGGCTTCGCGTCTGGTTATTGTTCAACAAAGCGCGGCCTTCGCCGTTTGTCGGCATGTTAGAGGATCTGGATGTGCCGATGGCGAGAAAACCGTAAGTGCCGGCGGGCGAGCCGCCGGCAGTAACTACTTCAGCCGGTCGGCGAGGTAACGTTGATAATCCGGGATCAGAATATCGAGAGGTTCACCGAAGGTCGGCGACAGAATAATAAAGTCGGCCGTTGAGGCATTGGTGGCTACAGGGATGTTCCACACCGTCGCCAGGCGCAGCAGCGCCTTGACGTCCGGGTCATGCGGTACGGCGTTGAGCGGATCCCAGAAGAAAATCAGTACATCGATTTTACCTTCCGCGATGAGCGCGCCGACCTGCTGATCGCCGCCCATCGGTCCGCTCAGCATCGCGTTAACCTCCAGCCCGGTTGCGCGGGAGATAAGGTTACCGGTGGTGCCGGTTGCATAGAGTTCGTGCTGTGCCAGTAGCGACTGGTGGCGCGCAACCCATTTCATCAGCATATCTTTACAGTGATCGTGAGCAACCAGCGCGATATGTTTGCGTGCGGGTAACGTACGTGTCGTCAGTTCCATATTTTTATTCCACATTTTGACCTGTAGACAGATTACTGGAAGTGACTGCTGCTGCAAGCATCCGGGCGAAAATTTTTGACGCATCCGTAAGTCAGGATGAATGGCTCGTTCGTTCTGATTAACATACACTTGGGCTAAAGAGCGGAGGATAAAATGAAAGAGAACGATATCGCAGGCATTCTCACCTCAACCCAGACGATTGCGCTGGTGGGGGCGAGTGACAAACCGGATCGCCCGAGTTATCGGGTGATGAAATACCTTCTTGAACAGGGGTATCACGTTATCCCTGTTTCGCCGAAAGTCGCGGGTACCACGCTGATGGGGCAGAAAGGCTACGCGACCCTTGG
This sequence comes from Raoultella sp., assembly GCF_039594335.1. Lineage (NCBI taxonomy): Bacteria > Pseudomonadati > Pseudomonadota > Gammaproteobacteria > Enterobacterales > Enterobacteriaceae > Klebsiella > Raoultella sp. Next base: position 45,977 of record NZ_JBCNNS010000015.1, on the reverse strand, counting down.
TGATGTAGCAGAAAAAGTGGATATGGTCGATGTCTTCCGCAACTCTGATGCGGCGCTGGCCGTTGCTCAGGAAGCCATCGCCATTGGTGCGAAAACGCTGTGGTTACAGCTGGGAGTGATTAATGAACAGGCGGCGGTCCTGGCGCGCGAGGCCGGAATGAACGTGGTGATGGATCGCTGTCCGGCGATTGAAATACCGCGCTTAGGGCTGGCGAAGTAAATAAAAACCCCGAGATAGCGGGGTTTTTTAATATCAGTTACGTAGCCGCGGGGCCTGCAACTGTCGGCGAATCGTTCTGGCCAGCTCGTCCATCGACGGCTGCTCCGGATGTTCATCGCTGGCTTCACTGCTTAGCTGCGCTTCCGCAAGATAGGTGTGGAGCGGCTGGCCGGCATCATCTTCCATGACCACATGATACCAGGGCGACGTGCGCAGTTCGTCATTGGCCGCAATTTCATCCTCTTCCGGCTCGGCGAGCGAGTATACGGGATCGACATCAACAACCACGCCGAGGTAGCCCAATAGCGTATGGCGAACCTGCTGGCCGATACCGAATTTGCTGGCAATCATAGGCATCTCCTGGGAAACGTTATTACCTGCTATATGCGGGCAATGTTCCGCTTTTCAAGTTACATGATGCGACAGGCAAACCCTTTCAGATACAGCCCTTCCGGGTAGGTTGCAATCACCGGGTGATCGGCAGCCTGACGGAACTGTTCTATAAATTGTACATCACGTCCGGCATCAATTGCGGCATCGGCAATGATTTTCTGAAATAAATCGGTCGCCATCAAACCCGAGCAGGAGAAGGTCAGCAGGATCCCGCCAGGATTCAAGAGCTGAATCGCTAACATGTTGATATCTTTATAGCCACGGCAGGCTCCCATCAGCTGGTTTTTGTTCTCAACGAACTTCGGCGGATCCATGACGATAATGTCAAATTTTTCCCCCTGATCGCGATATTTACGCAGCAGTTTAAAGACGTCGTCACGTACAAATTCCGCTCTGGAAAGGTCCAGCTTATTCAGCTCAACGTTTTGTCTCGCAACATCCAACGCTTCCTGGGAGGTATCCACGCTGATAACCTGGCGGCAGCCGCCCATCAGGGCAGAAACTGCGAAACCACCGGTGTAGGAGAAACAGTTCAGAACGCGTTTGTCGGCAACGTAGCGGCGGGTCGCCAGACGGCTATCGCGCTGGTCGAGGTAGTAACCGGTTTTATGGCCACCCTGAATGTCTACCAGCAACTGCATACCGTGCTCGGTAATCGGCAGCAGAGCCGGCGGCAGTTCGCCGATGACCGGACCCTGCGCCAGCTCCAGCCCCTCTTTTTTACGCACCGCGACGTCGCTACGATCGTAAATAGCGCAGTTCGGGAACAGCGTTTGCAGCGCGCTGACGATGGCGGCACGCTGGTATTCAGCGCCGGCGCTAAGCAGCTGCAGGACGAAAAAGTTACCAAAACGATCGATGGTCACGCCCGGCAGACCATCGGATTCGCCGGCGATCAGCCGATAGCTGTCAAGACCATCGCGGGCCGCCAGCCATTCGCGCCAGCTCTGTGCCTGTTGCAGGCGGCGTTCGAAAAAAGCGTTATCGATCGTTTCGTTACGATCGAAGCTCCAGACGCGAGCGCGGATCTGCGAAGCGGGTGAATACGCGCCGCGGGCCAGCCATTTTCCCTGTGAATCAACGATATCGATGGTCTCACCGGAACGAGCTTTACCTTCCATCCGGGCAACGGCGCCGGAGAAAATCCACGGATGGCGACGCAGCAGGGATTTCTCGCGTCCTTTGGTCAACACTAAGCGGGGGAAAATGGAATCTGTCATGGAGCTACCTTTAAGCAACGGGAATGTCGCACCGAAAAATGGCGCGTAGGTTAGCACATGTGACCGACGCAAGCATCATTCCACCTGCGCCGACAGGTGAGCGTTTCGGCACAAAACGCAGGCGCTTTGGCACAATAAAAACCTTCCCGCGATCTTACAGTGATTCCTCACTCAACGGAGGAAAATACGATGAAAACAGGAACCCGGTTAGCGACCATTTTAATGGCGGTTATCAGTACCAGCGCGGCAGCGGCACCATTTCGCGTCACCAGCAGCGACATGCGCGAAGGCGAGAGCCTGGCGGCATCCCAACAGTTTAATGGCTTTGGGTGCCGTGGGGGGAATGTCTCGCCACAGCTGGCCTGGGGGCATGCGCCAGCGGGAACCCGCAGTTTTGCGGTGACCGCCTACGACCCGGATGCACCCAGCGGTAGCGGGTGGTGGCACTGGACGGTTGTGAATATACCGTCGACGGTTTCCAGCCTGTCGACTGGTGCCGGAGATAAAAATAACGCTAAACTGCCTGTAGGCGCCGTGCAGGGGCGAAATGATTTCGGCTATGCGGGTTTTGGCGGAGCCTGTCCTCCGCCCGGTGATAAACCCCACCATTACCACTTTACGGTATGGGCGCTGAATACACCGACTTTGCCGATTGATGCACAGGCCAGCGGCGCGTTGGTGGGCTTTATGCTGCGCAGCCATGCTATTGCCAGCGCGCAGCTGACGGCCATGTCAGGACGCTAAACGACAGACAGAGAGCTCAAATGCGCAATATTCACTTTCAGCATAACGCGTTATCGGCGGCGGAAATCACCTCCCGGCGATTATATAAACTGCATCGCGTCAGGCTTTTTTCGCCAGCGCTGTGCCGGGTTAATCGAGGAAGTAAAATCATTGTGCAGGGGGCCAGTCAGATGCAGGTCACCCCGCAGCAACTGATTATTTTACCCGCCGACGTTGAGCTCGAGGTCATTAATCAGCCGGACAATGGACTATTTTGTTCCGACCTGCTGTCATTGACTGCAGACCTGCTCGCGGATTTTAAAGCGCGCTATTTGAGCGAGCCGCCGCCCGGCCGGCTGACATCATTATGTGCGCCGCTGACCCCTGAACTGTCGTTTATGTGGCAGAACGTGTTGCATACAGTGCGTGGGGGACTATCGACGGAGCTGCAGCACCACCAAGCGATGGGGCTGTTGCTGGCGTTGCAGCAGGCGGGATATGCCGGACCGCTGTTAAACGAAAGACAGCAGGATCTGACCGGTCAGGTTCGGCAAATTATCATGCTGTCACCGGCGGAAGCGTGGAGCGTTTCTCGGGTGGCAAAGATGTTGTTTCTGGGAGAATCGACGCTGCGCCGCCGTTTGCAGCAGGAATCGCAAAGCTTTCGCCTGATCGTTGAAGAGGTTCGCATGGTGTACGCTTTAGGCCAATTGCAGTCAACGTCGCTACCCATAGGTGAGATAGCGCTGAACAGCGGCTATCAGTCCGGGTCACGCTTTACCGCGCGTTTTCGTCAGTATTATGGCCTGTTGCCGAAGCATGTACGCTGACGAGAATTTGCTATTCTCTGCATCAGGGCAGGCCAAAAAAAGGAGTGTAACGATGGCGGTAATTTGCACAATGGCATGGGTGTATGGCTCGGTTCAGGGCGTGGGGTTTCGCTACTCGACGCAGCGGGAGGCGCTCAGCCTGGGACTGACGGGCTATGCGCGTAATCTTGATGATGGCAGCGTGGAGGTGCTGGTCTGCGGAGAAGAAGAGCAGGTTGCGGCACTTATTACCTGGCTAAAAGCCGGCGGGCCGCGCAGTGCGCGGGTTGACAGGGTTAATACCGAGCCCCATCAACCCACCAGAGAGTGGCAAAAATTTGCCATTCTTTATTAGATACACTTCACCGGTTTAGGCAGGCCGGCAATTTTTGTCGCCTGTTTGGCCGGCCCTTTCGGGAACAGGCGGTAGAGATAGCGGCTGTTGCCTTTTTCTTCGCCAAACTTATTCGCCATCGCTTTCACTAACATGCGAATGGCGGGTGAGGTGTTGAACTCCAGATAAAATTCGCGCACAAAGCGCACCACTTCCCAGTGTTCGACGGCAAGGATAATGCCTTCCTGCCTGGCAATCACTTCCGCCATGGCTTCGTTCCACTGTGTTGTTTCTTTCAGATAGCCTTCGCTATCGGTCTCAATTTCGTTGCCTTCAAAGATAAACATAATTCTTCACATACCGTTCAGACTGGCCGCAGTGTAGCAAAAAATAAGGCCCCGCATAAGCGGGGCCTGAGCACTGCGTTGGCAGAAGTTAATCCCGGCTTGCGAAGCCAAGGATACTCAGCAGGCTGACGAAGATGTTGTAAAGCGACACGTACAGGCTGACAGTAGCACGGATATAGTTGGTCTCACCGCCACGGATAATATTGCTGGTTTCAAACAGGATTGCGCCTGAAGAAATCAGGATAAACACCGCGCTGATGGCCAGGTGCAATGCCGGCAACTGCAGGAAGATGTTAGCTACCATGCCGATCAGAACTACCACCACGCCAGCCATCAGCATACCGCCGAGGAAGGACATGTCTTTGCGGGTGGTCAGCACATAGGCCGAGCAGCAGAAGAACACCAGCGCGGTGCCACCCAGCGCCAGACCAATCAAGTCACCCATGCCCGCAGACAGATAGGCGTTGAGCATTGGGCCAAGGATATAACCCAGGAAGCCGGTAAAAGCGAAGGCCGCCAGAATACCTGTCGGCTTATTGGCCAGTTTATAGGTCAGGAACATCAGACCATACATACCCACCAGCGTCAGAATCAACCCCGGAGAAGGCAGCATCAGCAGCGTACTGGCCGTTGCCGTAATGGCGGAAAATGCCAGCGTCAGACTGAGAAGGAAATAGGTGTTCCGCAGAACTTTATGCGTACTGAGCAGCGATGAACGGTCACGCGACGACGTAATAATACGATCCATGAGTCACTCTCTTATGACAGATGTAATTAATAACGAAGCATAAAAAAACCACGACGGAAGCCATAGTGCTTTTACCCATCTTTACTTAGACCCTGACGCAATCACGCAGCATATTATGCTGATGAATAATGAAAGCGTAGCGTGTTTGTGCGTTTGTCTTCGGTAACCAGATCGGAATCTGATAGGTTACTGAAAAATATTGCGTTATTACCGTTCTGTGGCTAAGTGTGGAGAAGGTACAAACGAAGCGTAATAAAGGCAAGGAATATGAAATCACAAAAATACAATCACATCACACAAACATTGTTGGCTCTCGGTTTACTCTGCACGACGGTCACGGCATTTGCCGCTCTGGTTCCCCAGGGGACGGTGCTGGCAGAGAAACAGGAACTGGTGAGAAATAACGGCAGCGAGCCGGCATCACTGGATCCGCATAAGGTTGAGAGTGACGTTGAGTTTAATATCATCAGCGATCTTTTCGAGGGGCTGGTCAGCGTCTCGCCAGAAGGTGAAGTACGGCCGCAGCTGGCGGAAAAGTGGGAAAACAAAGATAACACCGTCTGGACGTTCCATTTACGTCCGGGTATTACCTGGTCTGACGGGACCGCTATTACCGCGCAGGATATTGTCTGGAGCTGGCAGCGTCTGGTCTCTCCTCTCACGGCATCACCTTATTCCAGCTACCCGGGCAATATGCATATTGTGAACGCGCAGGAGATTGCACAGGGGAAAAAAGCCCCGGAGACGCTGGGGGTGAAGGCGGTTGATGATGCGACGCTTGAAGTCACATTAACGCAGCCGAACGCGGCGTTTTTAGCGATGTTGGCGCATCCTTCACTGGTTCCGATCGATAAAGTGCTGGTAAACCGCTTTGGTGAACAGTGGACCAAACCGGAGCATATCGTGACCAGCGGCCCGTATAAGCTGTCCGCGTGGGTAGTGAACGAGCGTATCGTGGCCGAACGTAATCCGCGTTATTGGGACAATGAGCATACGGTCATCAATAAAGTGACCTGGCTGCCGATTCATTCAGAAGCGGCGGACGTTAACCGCTATAAAGCGGGTGAAATCGATATTGTTTATACGGTACCGATTAACCAGTTCGCTCAGCTTAAAAAGACCATGGGCGATCAGCTGAACGTGTCGCCACAATTGGCGACTTATTATTACGAGTTCAATACCACCAGGCCGCCATTTAACGATCCGCGTGTCCGGTTGGCGCTGAACATGGCGCTGGATAAAGACATCATTGCTGAAAAAGTATTGGCGCAGGGACAACGCCCGGCCTGGCTGATTAGCCAACCTGATATTGGCGGCGTAAAACTGCAGAATCCGGATTACGCCAGTTGGCCGCGCGATAAACGCATTGCCGAAGCCAAAAAACTGCTGAGCGAAGCGGGGTACTCGGATAGCCACCCGCTGGTGTTTAATCTGCTGTACAACACCTCGGAATCACACCAGCGCGTGGCGATTGCCGCCAGTTCGATGTGGAAGAAAAACCTCGGTGTAGAAGCGAAGCTGCAAAACCAGGAGTGGAAGACGATGCTCGACACCATGCACACGCATAATTTTGACGCGGTGCGCTATGCGTGGATTGCCGATTACGACGATGCCGCTACTTTCCTGAATAACTTCCGCACCGGTGATAGTGAGAATACCAGCCAGTACAGTAATCCTGCCTATGATGAAGCCTTAAAGAACGCCGCTAAAGCGTCGGATGTGGTAACGCGCGGCAAGTACTACCAACAGGCAGAGGATCTTTTGGCGAAAGATGTGCCGGCGGTTCCGGTTTATCACTATGTTCGTACGCACCTGGTGAAGCCGTGGGTGGGGGGATTTACGCCTGATAAGCTGGGATACTATTTCACCAAAGATATGTACATCAAAAAACATTAACCGCAGCAGCACGGTTGACGTTGGTTTTTTGTGCGAACTGACTGAATTTCAGACGAATAACACGTTTTTGTTTATTTTTAAGGCGGTTGAACAAATTCGTGCTTTACAGCCTGAACAGAGGTGTTTATAGTGCGCCCCATACCGGAAGCGTGGCCGAGCGGTTGAAGGCACCGGTCTTGAAAACCGGCGACCCGAAAGGGTTCTAGAGTTCGAATCTCTACGCTTCCGCCAAATCTAAACCCCAGACTAGTTAATAGTCTGGGGTTTTTTCATTGCTTCTCATCAGTGATGAAGGGCGCAATTATTAACCCGGGTTGTAACGAAAAGGCTTAATACAGCAGCGGTTTATAGTGATGGGGTTGGCGCATGGCAACCAGATCTTTACGCCGTACCACATTGGTTGGATAAGGGCTGTCAGCAAGAGAGCGTGTGTCGACGATTTGTGTTGTGACCAGCGTTTCCTGCCAAAGCAGCCGTTCTTGCCGTGGAAAAGTGAAGGTTTCTGGCCCGAAAATTCCGCTAAATCCTCCCGCCCCATCTATACCATCAAGTGCATTAGCAAAAACCAGATAAAGATTGTTTTCTCCCGCACGGGTTCTGAATAAGTGCCAATGCAGCGGATCGGCCCCTGTTGGGATAGGGAAATTCTGTGTCACAGAGCTGCCCGCGTGGGCGGCGGTAAATCCTGCCGAAAGCGCAGCAGAACACGCAATAATATCGCATCCCATTAAAGCGAGAATTCGTGCTGATTCGGGAAACAGGGCATCGTGACCTGACAACAATCCAATTCTGCCAAGCGCGGTATCAAACACTCGCCAGTGTTCTCCCGCGCTGGCCCATTTTTGGCTTTCCTGCGAAAGATGGATTTGCCTGTAACTGCCGATTATCCCTTCTGGCCCAAACAGCATCTGTGCAATGTAGTTTTTATCATGTTGCTTTTCTGCCATTCCGACCACAAGGTAGACTCTGAGCTGTATAGCCAGGCGAGCCAGCGTCTGCACTGCCGGGCTTTCTAACGTTTGAGCATGAGCCGCATTATCGTAATGACCTGTCAAGGCTAATTCAGGGAAGACGATCAGCTCGCTACCTTGCTCCAAAACAGCTTCTTTTGTCATGGCGATTATCGCCGCCAGATTATCTTCAACTTGCTCACCGGGAGATAACTGCGCCACGGTGATACGGCTCTGTTTGCCTGGGGGGAGTGGCTGATGTCCATACAGCCCAAAGAAATCCTGCGGGTTCCATAAAAAACAGTCGCTTAATAGTAAGTGATAATGATCAGGACGGCGTTGATAAAAAACCGGCTCCCCTAATACCTGGCGCTGGCGGCTACGGTTGATATCTATTTCGGCATACGCTATCCCATTACCGTTATCGACCACTGCGGCAATGTTGCCATCAGGCTCAATAATACAACTACCGCCGCTAAACTGAACTCCGCGTTCTAGTCCCCAGCGGTTACTCTCCAGCAGATAACAACCGTTTTCCATTGCCCGGCTAATCCAGTAGGGCGCGGGGGTGCGTTCTGCCAACCAGTTGCTGATGTGACAAATGACGTCAACGCCGTCCAGGGCCAGCAAGCGGGCTGTTTCAGGGAAGTGAATATCCATGCAAACCAGCATACCAATGCGTCCTAGCGGAGTATCGAAGACTTGATGTCCAGGATCGCCCGCCGCAGCCCATTTGGGTTCTGAAATATAGGGGTGGGTTTTACGATGGCAACCGATAACACCCTCAGGCCCAATTAATACGGCGCTGTTGTAATACAGCGATGTATCGGGGTCGATTTCAGGCATTCCCAAAACGATATAGCATTGATAACGTTGCGCTAACTCAGCAAAAAGTGCTGTACTCTCGCCAGGGACGGTTTCTACCATCGGCGCAATCTCCTGCCGGTCAAACCAACAGTATCCCGTTGTTGCCATTTCCGGGGTTGTAATCAAGCGCGCACCTTTCTGTGCCGCCTGTTCAACCAATATAAGTAATTGACGTAAATTGGCTTCTTTGGCAAACATTAAGGGTTCGAATTGAATTGCGGCTGCAAGATAAGGGGCTATCGGCATGATGATCCTCACGATTAATAAATGCGATGTTCAGGGAGCCCAGGTAAGGCTTACTTCATTTTTCCGGATGCTGGCGCCCCGGGCGTAGTCCAGGAGAAAATGTCATTGGCCTGTATTAACGAACATGAGATCTCTTCGACAGTAATACGTTTGTCCATAGCCTGATGGCGCAGAATCTCATAAGCCTGTTCTTCGCCAATGCTGTGCATTCTCATCAGGATGGCTTTAGCTTCACTAACCTGACGGATACCGAGCATTTTTTTCTCCAGTCGTTCTATTCGATCGCTCATCTGCCGTTGTTGTTGAGCATGGTGCAAAGCAAACACCATCGCAGAGAGTAAGCCTGAAGAGCGAATTGGAGTTGTTATCGTGGCTCCCGCACCCATGCTGATGGTTTGATCGATAAACGTTGGATTTTCATAGGCGATAACCGCGATAAGGACATGTTTACTCAGATTAAGCCACGACACGTCTGGTTCTGGGTTATCTGACTGTAATGCATAGAAAATCAGGTCCGTATCAGCGGGAAGTCGTTCAGGAATAGGCCAGAAGGCCTGAACCTTAAATCCCATACGGCGTAAATGATTAGTGAGTGTTGCACCGTCATCATCATCGGGGTGTAACACTACGCAACGAATCCCCCGACTCAGTAATATGGCTGTTGTGCTAAGTCTGCTATCGTGAGGGCGCATATGGATACCCCACAGTTGTTAGCTTCGTTACCCAATCGCCCTGAATCTGATTGGTCATATAGGGATCGGGATCGACAATACGGCGAGACTCCTGGACAATCGTAAATTGCCCATTTTCATTTGCCATACCAATGCGCGGATATAGCCCGGTATGCTGATTAAGCTGATCAATACGAATACGCCCCTGGGGAGCATCAAACTGGCTACCCCTCAGTGCGGTTGATAACGGGTAGATATGATCACTGCCACACTCGGCCATGGCTTTTGCAAAAAGGTGTACCTGGCTGTACGTGGCCTCCCAATTCATGTCCGTACTCATTTCCGGTCCGAATTGCTTACGGAATTGTTTGAGTGCGGATTGATTTGCCTTGGTGTTAATACTTTGAAAATAGGGGGCGGAAGTAAAATGCCCCTTTGCGGCCTCCGCGCCCATAATGGCAATCTCAGTTTCTGAGGTATTTAAGCTACCAATAGGCATACGCGCAGGATCTAAACCTGCAGCCTTATAAGCCTGATACAGGAAAGGAACGGTCTGCCCGACAACAGTGCTGAAAATAAAATCTGGCTGCTTTTTCATGACCTCATCAATAATAGGTAGAAAAGCTTCATAGGGCGCATTCAAATCAAGATAACGCTCACCAATAACTGCTCCGTCATGCCGTTGCAGAATTAATTCCTGCATGTTGCGGTTACATTCGTAGGGATAAATATAACGGGAACCAATCAAATAAACCCGTGCCCCAAACTGAGCCGCGAGGTAGTCAGCCAGCTGTACACAATTCTGATTAGGCGCGGCACCGCCATAGAAAATATTTTCTGAAAACTCAAAGCCCTCATACAGTTGCGAATAAAACAGCAACCGACGATATTTTTCAACAATCGGTGACATCGCTTTTCGGCTGCTGGAGGTATAGCCGCCAAAAATCACATTTACTTCATGTTCGGTAATTAATTCCTCGGCCATGGCACGAAACAGTACATCGTCAGATTGCGGATCCAAATGAATTGCATTGAGTGGTCTGCCGTTGATGCCGCCATTTTGATTAATTTCGGCAATAGCCTGGGTTGCTCCGCGCCATTGTGACAACTCTTGTGCCGCCGTCACTCCGCTGAAGGAGTAAAGTAAACCAATATTGATGGGTGTATCTGGCCCCATATGCACCTGCTTTAGCTGTTAAAAATAGCGATTGTTTGAACTTACATATTACCCCGATCTACATCGGGGTAATATTCACCGGTTAGTTATTCCTACTAAACTAACAGGTTTTTGTTCAGCATCGCGCCAACGGTGTATTTGGGGTCGACCATGTTGCCCAGCCGCACTTTGCCGCATTGACTCAGAAGCATGTAGGCATCCCATTGTTCGAAGCCAAAGTCTTCTACCAGCCAGTAAATTAAGTCGCGATATGCAATTCGCGTCGCATCCTCCAGCGGACGTGCACTGCCAATACTCATAATATTTTCGGCATTCTCCATTCGTGGCCAGGAAAGCTGCCAGTTCTTGATCAAATCGACTTTGATGGTGGTGATTGAGGCAAACTCTACTGCGGTCCCGCAAATCTCACCATCACCCTGACAAGCATGGGCATCACCAATAAACAGGCGGCCTCCAGGCGCACGTACCGGCAGATAGGTAATACTCCCTGGTCCTATATCCGGCACATCCATATTCCCGCCGTGATTGTCTGGCGTCAGTGAATTGATTGAGTCAATTTCTGGCGATACGCTCAAGGTGCCAATATGGGGTTTATAGGGAAGTGTATGGCGTTTGCTCCAGTAGACCTTTTCACTGTCGAGTTTAATCATGCGCACCTTTTCTGGCAGCGGATCATTGAGCATGGCCGTCAGGTCGGTCCCGGTCAGTCCGCCAAAATGCGGAATCATGGCGCAGATGCCGTAGGGATCAACGCCGCGGGGCAACATGGATTCGATATAGACAGCGAGCACATCACCTTTCTCCGCGCCATTGACCATGATCGGTCCGTTTTGTGGGTTGAGAAAGGGCATTTTGAGCAACTGGCTCGGAATATCCTGTTCCGAATTGATAGCACCTTCAAAAGCATCTCGAGTGTCGACAATAATCCGGTCACCGGGTTCGATGGTCAGGACGGGTGTGGAATAAGGGCCAATGGTGTAATGAAACTCTTTTTGCATTTCTTCCGTCAGGTGATGCGTTACCGGTTTACGCCCGGCACCAACACCGCGTTTGGCCATAATGGATTCTTCCAACCATTTCATATGTTATTCTCCACGTAATTTATAGCGTTTGGTTACAGAGCCAGATGACGACGCATTAAAAGATCATCAGAGAGCTGTTGTTGGGTCAGCGTTTCTACAACCAGGCCTTTATCCATTACCGCACAGCGCTGTGCGGCCCGCTGGATCATCGCAATATCCTGCTCGACCAGGATCACGGCCACATGGAGTTCTCGGGCGATGCGTACCAGGGTATCGGCAATGATATTGACGATAGAAGGTTGGACACCTTCGGACGGTTCATCCAGCAGCAGGACCTTTGGTGAGCCCACCAGGGCTCTGGCAATCGCCAATTGCTGTTGCTCACCGCCACTCATAGTTCCGGCTTTTTGCTTGAGCCTTTGCCGCAATATGGGGAAGTAATCCAGTACCCGATCCAGCATCTCTTTTGCAAATTCGCGATGTTCACGGACAAATTGCATTCCGACTTGCAGATTCTCCGACACGGTCAGCCCGGTAAAAACTTCACGCCCTTGCGGGACGTAGCCAATGCCTAAACGAGCGCGGCGCTGCGGTGAGGCCTGAGTAATATCAATTTCGCCCAATAAAATTTGGCCTTGCTTTGCCGGAACAACGCCAATTAATGTGCGCATCAATGTGGTTTTGCCTACGCCATTGCGGCCAATCAAACCCAATACCTCGGCTGCATGTAGTTGCAGTGTTACGCCATTGAGAACTTGCCCACCGCCATAGCCACCGGCCAGCTCCTGCATTTGTAAAACAACGTTAGTCATACGGTTTTCCCCAAATAGATGTCTGCTACATCCTCGCGAGCCAGCACTTCGCCAGCATTGCCGTCTGCAAAAACTTTCCCTCCATGAAGGACCGTGACCTGTGAAGCAATTTGCCGGACAAATGTCATATCATGCTCCACCACCAGTAATGTCAGACCGTCATTTTGCATTTGCTTAATTAACTCGCCAGTCAGGTAGGTTTCATCAATTGACAAGCCTGCGACTGGCTCATCGAGCATGAGTAACGTTGGTTGCAGCGACACCGCCATAGCAATTTCTAGCCACTGTTTTTTGCCGTGGGATAGATTAGCCGCGAGTTGACGACATTCAGCGGTAAGCTTAAAACGCTCTAATAACTCATCCACACTGACTGCCTGTGAGCGAACTTCCGGGCGTAAATGGCTGAGAGATAATTGCAAATGTTGCGCAACTGTCAGTTCAGGAAAGATCCCGGGAATTTGAAACTTAATGCTCATTCCCATTTGAATACGCTGAAAAGGCGCTAAGGTATTTATCCGCTGATTGAAAAAGTGGATATCTCCATTACTGGGTACATGCTCGCCAGTGAGTAATTTGAAAAAGGTACTTTTGCCGGCACCATTTGGGCCAATAACACATCGCACTTCGCCACGACGTATTTGTAAATCAACTTGATTGATAACTTGAGCACCACCGAAGTGTTTGCTTAATCCCCGTGTTTTGAGGATCGGTTCCTGCGAGACCTGATTCATAGCGAGTCCTCCTTTTTCCGGCGTGAGGAGAGCAAGCGGGTGATGCTCTCAGCCAGCCAGGATAAAAGTCCGTTGGGCGCCGCTAATACCACTAACAGCAAGATGGCGCCCAGTAGAATCAAGGCATATTCGCTGCCATAAACAGCTAACCATTGGGATAGCCACACCAGGATGGCCGTAATGATCACCGTGCCAAAAATGTTTTTCCGCCCAGCGGTGGCAACCCAGATGACCGGCATTGCAGCGGCGGATAAACCCATTGATGACGGGGTAATATATGATCCCCACAGGGTATAAAGTGCTCCGGACAGGCCAGAAAGTACGCCTCCCAGCACAAACACCAGTAATTGGTAACGGCGGATATCAATGCCGAGCATCTCTGCCCGATGAGGATTTTCACGAATTGAGGCCAACGTCAGGCCAAAATTGGAGCGTAACAACGTCCTCACCCCCCAATAAACACCCGCGAGCAGCAAGATAATCAGGTAATAAAAGCCGTTGTCTTCCAGTGGCAAGTCACCGTTAACCCATGGTATGGACAAGGGGGGCATCCCTGACATACCGTTGAAACCATTCAAACGCGCACTGCCGATAGCCCATTGTGGACCTGCAGTTTGTGACATAAAGGTTTCCAGGACCAGAGTGCAGGACAGGGTTACGATACCAACAAAAATACCGGTTACCCCGCCGTAAAACATCAGGTAACCCAGTGCCGCAGCCGCTGCAGCGGCAAGCAGCAATGCGACAATTAAACCGGACCAGGTAGAGAGCACGCCAGCGCCGAAGTTTAATGTCATCACACCATAGGCGTAACCCGCCAGACCAAAGAACGCCGTTTGGCCGAAAGATAAAATACCGCCATGTCCCCACATCGCTGCTAATCCGATGGCGCCGAAGGTCCAGAGAAGAAAGTAGGAAAAGTCACCGATCGTGGTGCTATCGACCACTAACGGTAGCATGAGAGCACCAGCTAAAATTAACAATGTCGCCAGCCAGCTCGAGGATTGTCTGTGTTTCTTCATACCATTCGCCGATAAATTAAGAGAGGTTGTTGTCACATTCAGCTCCTAGCGGTTACGGGTAAACAGGCTGCCAACACCATTCGGTAGTACGCGAATAACCAGTACGGCGGTGACCAGTAAGCCAATTTGGCCAGCAAGTTGCCCATACCAGGAATTTAACCCGGTCTGTATTGCGCCCAGGGCAATTGCGGCAGGAATAGTGCCAACCAAGACATTTGCGCCGCCCACGACGACCGAAACAAAGGCCTGGATAATAAAGCTGCTCCCCATGGTAGGGACGGCAGTCAACGTCGGGGCATAAATAGCCCCGGCCAGCCCGGCCAATCCAGCACCCAGCGCGAAAGTTAAGGTATAAATACGGTCAGTTTCTAACCCCAGGCAGGAGGCCATACGGGCATTTTGAATAGTCGCTCTGGCACAGACTCCGTAGTTGGTGTGGAAAAACAGCCAATAGAGCATCATTAATATAGCGATGGCGAAGAAAGGCAGCAGTGCACGGTAAGTCGCAAAAGAATATTCGCCGAGAGTGAAAGAGCCGAAAGGTGTTGAGAGCCCTTCCAGTGATGGACCGGCGATGAGTAACATGCTTTGTTGCACAATCAGGCTAATAGCCCAGGTTGCGACTACTGAGTCATACAGACGCCCATAAAGATGGCGCACGATGAGACGCTCGATGACTCCGCCGAAGAATGCCGCGGCTAATGTACCGCACAGCATGGCGAACGGAAGCGGCAAACCCGATTTGTTCATCAGTATGGTGACATAGGCACCGCACATAATGAATTCACCGTGTGCCAGATTTATCACCCCCATCATGCCGAAGATAACCGCCAGCCCCAATGCTGCCAGCACCAGATAAGCGAAGTTATCGCCAAACTGATAAATCACTGAGTAAATAAAAGAAAGCGCTAACATCGTTGGCAATCCCCGGTGTCCTGATTGACACGATTTAAAATGGATATAACAGGGAAGTTCCCGGTACTCGAGCACTTCCCTGGCACGTGGTTTGATTTACGATTTTTTAGGTGGTGATGATGGGGTGTACTGGCTGTGGTCCGGTTTTACCGGCAAATTACAGCCAGCGTCTCCTAGCCAGTAAGGTTTGATATTTTCCCATACCTTAGGTATCTCGACAGAATGATCATCTTTTACATGGGCCAGATAGATGGTATGGCTCAAATGGTGACTTTTGGGATCAATACATACTTTTCCGGACGGTCCATCAGTACAGATATCACCACTTTCCAGCGATTTACGAACAGCATCCATATTAGTCGTGCCGGCTTTCTCTACTGCCGCTTTGTAAAGATAAACCGCATCATAAGCATTAGCCGCTTCCTGATTGATGTAGGGTTCATTCGGGAATTTGGCATGGAAGCGTTGTTTGAAGTCATTACTGGCCGGGCTGTCTACTTCTTCTATGTAATTAGTCGTGACATACATGTCTTTCAGCGCCGGGGCTTTAAAGCGTTTATGCTCATAAGCCTGGCCAACGTTGACGGAGCTCGCCATTGGTAAATTTAGTTTTGCCGCCGCTTGTTGCTCATAATAGGAAGATTGGTTCGCCCCAACCAATAATGTCATCACAAAATCGGGCTTGGCTTTCTGGATATTTTGAATCGTTTGACCAAATTGCGAGACGCTCAGTGGGATAAACTCTTCACCCACCATGGTACCACCATTTTCTTTCACAATTTTGCGGACCCATTCGGCCGATATTTGCCCGAAATTATAATCGGCAGCAATGGTATAAACTTTTTTACCATACTTCGCCATCATCCATGGAATTAATGTAGAAAATTGTTGTTCAGGAACCGCGCCAGTGACGAAAACATTAGAGTCACACACGCCACCTTCATACTGATTGTTATACCAGTAAAGCTGTTTTTCACGATCCATAATCGGCCGGATAGCCTCACGCGAGGCGCTGGAAAATGCCCCAAAAATCACATCCACTTTATCGTTTTTAATCAGACGACGGGCCATTTGTTGAAAACGTGTGTTGTCGGATTGTGTATCGTATTGTATTAAATCAATTTTTCTCCCGAGTATTCCGCCTTTGGCATTAATCTCGTCTATTGCAAGCTCAGTCGCATGAATTTTAGGAATAACCGGTAAAGCAAAATTACCTGAAGCATCTTCCAGTAAACCAATTTTTATTGGTTGTTCTGCCGCGGTTGCCATTCCTGAAGTGGTTACGGTAAATACAGTAGCAATTGCGATTGATAGCATGCTGTAATGACATTTTATTCTGGACATAAGTACCCCTGGTTCAGTTAATAGATAGACCTGAAAAAAAGCCAAAAAAAAAGCCCAGCAAAGTCAAATGACATTGCGAGGGCTCTATTGCCATAACCACAAGCCGACAACGTTGGCGTTCTTGCGGAGAAGTCAGCATCACTATAGGAATTATTTCTGAGCATTGTCAACTAGTAATTTCTAATAAAAATAAAAGTGGCGTCTGGAAAGTATTGCACTAACTCGGGGCAGGCAGTTGCACAACAATGGCCCATGAGAACACGCGTGCTAACTGTGCATATATCATAGGGAAACAGCTATATTATCGCGCGAAGATTTGAGAGATTAACAATAAAGGGTTAATAAATTGCACCAATAAGGTATTTAACACCCATTGGGAGTCTGGCTATAATTATTGCTGCTAAAATGGATACCACCTATAACTGGACTGACCCCACCTCAGCAGGCATTCTCTGTCCTCACGACGAGGTCAGTTTAAAGTCCTCCGGACTGACGCCGCCGGGATGAGTGTGGCGCCGGGCCCGGTTGTAGAAGACGTCAATGTAAACGAAGATATCGGCCTGGGGCACCTCCCATATTAGCGAATGGGAGTCTGTTCTGTTACCAGTGGGTTCTGATATCCCAGTTTCTCAATATGGATACGGATTCGGTCACCCGCCTTTAGCCAGACAGGCACCGGCTTCATGCCTAAACCCACTCCGGCAGGGGTACCCGTAGCAATGAGATCGCCGGGCTTTAACGTCATATAATGGCTAACATAAGAGACGATTTCTGCTACGGAGAAAATCATCTGACGGGTGTTGCTCTGCTGACGTTTTTCACCATTAACTTCCAGCCAGATATCTAATTCATGTGGATTTCCAACTTCATCGGGCGTGACGATATAGGGACCAACAGGGCCAAATGTATCGCAGCTTTTCGCTTTATCCCATTGAGATGACTGAAACTGAAAACCCCGGTCTGAGACATCATTAACAATGGAATAGCCAGCGACATAACCTAAAGCGTTTTCAATGCTAACCTGCTTTGCCTCACGGCCAATCACTATCCCCAGTTCTGCTTCCCAGTCCAGTTTTGTCGAATGAGGAGGAATAACAATGTCATCGTCTGGACCATTCAGACAACTCGGTGCTTTAAAAAAAACAACGGGTTCATCGGGGACAGGAAGATCTGCTTCACGAGCATGATCGAGATAGTTCAAACCTATTGCGACAAATTTAGAGACTGTTTTAATCGGTGTCCCAAGTCGATGATTCCCTGTTACCACTGGAAAGCGGGAAATCTCCTCCTCAGTCATCATTGCCAGTATTGAGGGCAGTGTTTCTGGTGTTATATCCTCCACGATCTCAGATAAATCACGTAATACGTTGTTTGTATCGACTATGCCTGGTTTTTCCAGACCAACATCACCATAACGACATAATTTCATATAGCACCTCTTTAGTTTCTCAGAGTGGGTAACGATAGATGACCCAGAGGAATTCAACTTTTCCTCACCGCCGAGAACATGGGAATGCGGTTTAGACGGGAAGCGGGAAAAGAGAGCTGTTTATCTGGGCCAACAGAGAAGGTGATAGGCCAGACAATACGTTTATCCCTCACCAGAGGGGTAATATCCCTTTCAACTGATCTCACTGATATACCGTTATTTTCGGCATCACTGAGATAGATATTACTGTGCAAATACGCTTACTCGTGAGCAACTCTATACAGCTAACCAATGAATAGCTTCCCGGCCCAGAATGATTCCTGCCGAGGGAACTTCTCTGGTATGGATAGATGGCAATGTATTACCTTACTGTTTGTACACATGGATTAAAAGCGGACGTCATTGCTGTGCGGCATTCACTTCTCCCATTGCGATAAGCGTTGCATGGGGATATTCGGTGCTTTTACTGGCAGAGTTGTTTGTCTGGTACCATTTTGATACTGGCGCATCCGCAGTCGATCCGACAGCACCTTCCACGCTAAAAAGATGCTCTGTGTACCAGCAGTCAATACGAGGATAACATGGCGACCCTGGAATAAGCTGAGATTTGTGACTAAATTACAAAATGGTCACATGTTGTCAATCGAAGACTATCACTCTAAGCTAAAAAAATGACTAAAAATATGAACATCCCATCATCACGTGGTCCGCTTGATCACAGCGTGCGAGAGCAAATTGTCGAAGCTGCTTTTGCGCATTTTGGCCATTACGGCTACGAAAAAACCACCGTAGCAGAACTTGCTAAATCTATAGGTTTTTCAAAATCCTACATATATAAGTTTTTTGACTCTAAACAGGCGATAGGCGAGGTGATCTGCGCTAACCGCCTGGAGATGATCATGGAGGCCGTGAATTCAGCACTGGTCGATGCGCCGTCAGCCAGTGAAAAAATACGCCGTCTTTTCCGGGCGCTCACCGAGGCGGGGAGCGAACTCTTTTTCCACGATCGCAAGCTTTACGATATTGCCGCTGTGGCTGCACGGGATAAGTGGCCTTCAACGGAAAAGTATACCCAACATCTGGTAAAGCTGATTGAGAGCATTCTTGTTGAAGGCAGGAAGGCCGGGGAGTTTGAAAGAAAAACACCGCTGGACGAGGCAACGCATGCGGTATATCTGGTGATGTGTCCTTTCGTTAATCCCGTCCAGCTGCAGTATAACCTTGAAGCGGCTCCGACAGCAGCGGTACTTCTCTCCTCACTGATTTTAAGAAGCCTGGCCCCCTGATTAGTGACCATTGACTTTATTGGTCACTGGTCTGAGAATGCGGATACCATCCTGATAATTCACTAAAGGTTCCCATGCTCAGGCCTAATTCAGCCCGCTTTGCCGTTTGCCTCCTGCCGTTCATCCTGGGGGCCTGCGGTGACAATTCCACGAATGACGATCCGCGCACGTGGCCGCCGCTTGTCAGAACCGCGTCCGTTGAACCCGCGAGCAACACTTCTCGTACCTTTACCGGTGTGGTTGTTGCAAGAACGCAAAGCGATCTTGGTTTCAGGGTGCAGGGCAAGATCCTTGAACGCTATGTTGATACAGGCCAGACCGTTAAACGTGGTCAGCCACTGATGCGACTGGACCCTGTTGATCTGAAGTTGCAGGCACAGGCTCAGCAACAAGCCGTTGACGCAGCCAGGGCGCGTGCAAGAAAGGCCATCAGCGATGAGGCGCGCTATCGTGGCCTCGTTGCCTCCGGCGCCGTATCCGCATCCGAGTATGATCAGATTAAAGCGGCGGCCGATTCTGCTAAAGCGGAGCTCAGCGCCGCCCAGGCTCAGGCAAACGTGGCGCAAAACGCGACGAGCTATGCCCTGCTGCTGGCCGATTCCGACGGTGTGGTAATGGAGACACTCGGCGAACCCGGTCAGGTGGTCAGTGCCGGTCAGGCGGTGATCCGGATGGCGAGAGCGGGGCAGCGCGAGGCGCTGGTACAGCTACCAGAGACGTTGCGTCCCGCCATCGGTAGCGAGGCTCAGGCTACGCGTTATGGCAACGAAACACAGCCTGTCGTCGCCAGGCTGCGACTGCTGTCCGATTCGGCTGATGCTGCTACCCGAACCTTTGAGGCGCGGTACGTGCTGGAAGGCCTGCTGGCGAGCGCGCCGTTGGGGGCGACCGTGATGTTGCAAATCCAAAAAAATAGCGGGGAACCCCCAGTGATGCAGGTTCCGCTGGCTGCACTTTACGATGCGGGCAAAGGACCCGGTATCTGGCGAATTTCTGCGTCGCCAACAAAAGTCGTCTGGCAGCCCGTAAAGGTGCTTAGCGTGGGTGAGGAAACGGTGCAGGTAACGGGCGATGTGCAACCGGGCGAGAAGATTGTGGCGCTAGGGGCGCATCTGCTGCATGAAGGCGAAGCTGTCCGACTGGCAGAACAACGCGATGCTGCCCCGACGGGAAGCAAACCATGAGCGAAAAACGGTTCAATTTGTCAGCGCTGGCGGTGCGCGAGCGCTCGATCACCCTGTTTTTGATTATTCTGGTTACGATTGCCGGTATTTATTCGTTTTTTGGCCTTGGGCGAGCGGAAGATCCGCCCTTTACGGTCAAGCAGATGACCATTATCAGCGTCTGGCCCGGAGCGACGGCGCAGGAAATCCAGGATCAGGTTGCCGAGCCGCTGGAAAAACGCCTGCAGGAGCTCAGATGGTATGACCGTACGGAAACCTATACCCGCCCCGGCATGGCATTTATCACGCTCTCATTACAGGACAGTACGCCGCCATCTCAGGTGCAGGAAGAGTTCTATCAGGCGCGCAAAAAGCTTGGGGATGAAGCCAAAAATCTCCCCGCCGGCGTGCTGGGGCCGATGATAAATGATGAATTCTCTGACGTGACGTTTGCTCTCTTTGCGCTGAAAGCGAAAGGGGAGCCGCAGCGCCTGTTAGTTCGTGATGCCGAAAGATTGCGCCAGCAGCTCCTGCACGTCCCTGGCGTGAAGAAAGTGAATATTATTGGCGAGCAGGCTGAACGGATTTATATCTCCTTCTCACACCAGCGTCTGGCTACGATGGGCCTCTCTCCGCAGGATATTTTCAATGCGCTTAACAGCCAGAACGTACTAACCCCGGCAGGTTCCATTGAGACGCGCGGTGCGCAAATTTTTATCCGCCTCGATGGCGCTTTCAATGAATTGCAGAAGATCCGCGATACGCCATTTGTCGCTCAGGGCAAAACGCTCAAGCTGTCCGACGTGGCAACGGTTGAACGAGGTTATGAAGACCCTCCCACTCTGCAGATCCGTAACCAGTATGAACCGGCGCTGCTGCTCGGTATTGTCATGCGTGAGGGCTGGAATGGCCTGGCGTTAGGTAAAGCGCTGGATGGCGAAGTGGCAAACATCAATGCCAATATGCCGTTGGGG
Source organism: Raoultella sp. (assembly GCF_039594335.1). Classification (NCBI taxonomy): domain Bacteria; kingdom Pseudomonadati; phylum Pseudomonadota; class Gammaproteobacteria; order Enterobacterales; family Enterobacteriaceae; genus Klebsiella; species Raoultella sp. The sequence goes on along the minus strand of NZ_JBCNNS010000015.1, from coordinate 24,678 downwards.
ATGACCCTGACGAAAGTCACCGATCAGTCGGTGAATATCAGCGCGTCGGTCGACGAATTTATGCTCAAATTTTTCGCCGCCCTGCTGGTCGTGATGCTGGTGTGTTTTGTCAGCATGGGGTGGCGTGTGGGCGTCGTGGTCGCGGCGGCGGTCCCCCTGACGCTGGCGATTGTTTTCGTGGTGATGGAAGCCTCCGGTATCCACTTTGACCGCGTCACCCTGGGCTCGCTGATTCTTGCTCTGGGCCTGTTAGTCGATGATGCGATTATCGCCATCGAAATGATGGTGGTGAAAATGGAAGAGGGCTACGACAGAATTAAAGCTTCGGCCTACGCCTGGAGCCATACCGCCGCGCCAATGCTGGCAGGAACTCTGGTGACGGCCATTGGCTTTATGCCGAATGGGTTTGCGCAATCTACCGCCGGGGAATACACCAGTAATATGTTCTGGATTGTCGGCCTCGCGCTGATCGCCTCGTGGCTGGTCGCCGTTGTTTTCACACCGTATCTGGGCGTGAAGATGCTACCGGATATTACCCAAGTGGAAGGCGGCCATACCGCTATCTATGATACGCCGCGCTACAACCGCTTCCGTCGTATGCTGACCCGCGTTATCACAAGGAAATGGGCGGTGGCCGGTTCTGTCGTCGCTCTCTTCGTTCTGGCCGTCCTCGGAATGGGGCTGGTGAAAAAACAATTTTTCCCCACCTCTGACCGGCCGGAAGTTCTGGTCGAGGTGCAGATGCCCTACGGTACCTCTATTGGCCAGACCAGCGCAGCAGCGGAAAAAATAGAGGCGTGGCTGAAAAAACAGTCGGAAGCGAAAATTGTGACCGCCTACATTGGCCAGGGTTCACCGCGTTTTTATCTGGCGATGGCGCCCGAGCTACCCGACCCGTCGTTTGCAAAGATCGTGGTGTTGACGGGCAGTCAGGAATCACGCGATGCGCTCAAACGCCGACTCCGGGAAGCGGTGGCCAACGGACTGGCGCCTGAAGCGCGCGTTCGCGTGACGCAGCTGGTGTTTGGCCCATATTCACCTTTCCCGGTCGCATGGCGAGTCATGGGACCGGATACCAATAAATTGCGCGATATCGCAGATAAGGTTAAGGCCGTACTGCAGGCAAGCCCGATGATGAGGACCGTCAACACCGACTGGGGGACGAAGGTACCCGCTTTACATTTCACCCTCGATCAGGACCGTCTGCAGGCAACCGGTTTAACCTCCAGTGCCGTGGCCCAGCAGCTCCAGTTCCTGTTATCAGGTATTCCCATTACCTCGGTACGGGAAGATATTCGCTCGGTTCAGGTGACGGGGCGCGCTGCCGGTGATATCCGTCTGGATCCGGCGAAAATTGCGGGTTTGACCCTGATGGGCAACGTGGGACAGCGCATTCCTCTGGCTCAAATCGGGGAGATTGAGGTCAGAATGGAAGAGCCGATACTGCGCCGTCGCGATCGGACGCCGACGATGACCGTACGGGGTGATATTGCCGACAATCTTCAGCCACCGGACGTTTCTGCCTCCCTCATGAAGCAGCTACAGCCGATTGTTGATTCGCTTCCCCCCGGATACCGCATCGAAATGGCGGGATCGATTGAGGAATCGGGCAAAGCCACTCAGGCGATGGTGCCGTTGTTCCCCATTATGATCGCTCTGACGCTGCTGATCATCATTCTGCAGGTACGTTCAATGTCGGCCATGGTGATGGTCTTTCTTACCGCTCCGCTGGGGCTGATCGGCGTGGTTCCCGGGCTGCTGCTTTTCCATCAGCCGTTTGGCATCAACGCTCTTGTCGGGTTGATCGCGCTTTCGGGCATCCTTATGCGTAATACGCTGATTCTTATCGGCCAAATTCATCATAACGCGCGGGAAGGTCTCGATCCGTACCATGCGGTGATAGAAGCTACGGTACAGCGGGCAAGACCCGTGTTACTGACGGCAATGGCCGCTGTGCTGGCGTTTATTCCCCTGACCCATTCGGTGTTCTGGGGGACCCTTGCTTATACGCTGATTGGCGGAACGTTAGGGGGCACCATCATGACGCTTGTCTTCTTACCGGCGATGTATGCGATCTGGTTCCGGATCCATCCTGAGGTTCAGCCCCATTCGGAACAACAGATATAAGCGGTAATGCGCTTTGCATCGTGAGCGGTATGGATAAAGTGGGGCAGAGTTCCCCCCCGAACAGGGGGGGATGTTTGTGTGATGGACGTCATAAAATAACGCCCGGTTATTGTGATGTTATTTGCACTCAATGGATTTGTATTTGAATCAACCCGTTCTATCTCTACGGGTTTTTTTCTTCCCGCCAGAACTGAGCTGCGACCGGCTGCATAACAGACGAATTCAATGGTAGAAAACAGCACAGAATCCATACGCATTTCAGCCAAAGAGCAGATGTCGGGATTGTTTACCCTGCGCTATAGATTAACTGGCCTGCATTAACATACTGAATATTTCGCCTCCCGCGCATGAAAAGTCAAATAACTCATTTGGATGTCAGCGCGGGGCCAGTAGTTTAAGCGATCAAACTTCTTGTCAATACACTGACAGCAGGCGGTTACTCCGCCTGCTGTAAATAGTTTCGATACCAGCCGCTGATTTGTTGGGTGACGGGATTTTCACCGAGGTTGAAGTGTCTGCCGTCGAGCCTGCTCACGGGGGTGATGCCTGCCAACGTCCCGGAGACAAAAGCTTCATCCGCAGTTAATGCCTCGGCGAGGGTAAAGGATTTTTCTTGAACGCCGAGACCCTGGCGACGTGCCAGTGACAAAATGGTATGGCGGGTAATACCGTTAAAGCAGTACAGGCCGTTTGAGGTCCACAACTCGCCCTGGCGCACGATAAAAAAGTTGGTGGAATTACAGCTGGCGACAAAACCATGCGGGTCCAGCATCAGCGCTTCATCTGCACCAGCATCCAGCGCCTGCAATAATGCCTGAATCAAATTCAGACGGCTGTGGGAATTAAGACGCAGATCGAAGACATCCGGCGTGCTGGTACGATAGGTCGAGGTGAACAGCGCAAGGCCGCGCCGTTTGGCCTGTTCATCAACAACCTTATATTCCGCCACGCAGACGATAGTGGCGCCGCCGAGGATAAAGCGCGGGTCCTGATTTGGCGTGCGTTTTTTGCCGCGGGTGATCATAAGCCGCAGATGGGCGCCGTCTGTCATACCGTTTATCTGTAGCGTACTGTACATAATATCGGTCAGTTCCTCACGGCTATGGCCGATATTGAGCTGAATAGCGGCCGCTCCGGCAAACAGGCGATCGAGGTGCGCCTGAAGAGCGATCAGCTTGCCATTCACCATCCGTAGCCCCTCCCAGACACCATCGCCGCAGACATAGCCGGAATCGAAAACGGAAACCTTAGCGCGATCGCGGTGAACGAATTCGCCGTTGATGTACACCTGCACATTATCGTTACGCGTATCCTGCAGGTATGCCTGACTGCTTTGACTGGAGAGAGGTAAACTCATTGTGTGTCCTTGCGGTTAAAATGCCCTTTCAGCGAAACGGGAAAGGAAGACCTGGGTACGCGGTTGGCGCGGATGGCGCAGCACCTCTTCTGCGGTGCCCATTTCATGAATCATGCCGTTTTCGATAAAAATCACCCGATCGGCGAAATGCCATGCAAAACCCAGCTCATGAGTGACCAGCAGCAGCGTCCTCCCCTCGTCAGCCAGTTCGCGTATGGTATGCAGAACTTCACCCACCAACTCAGGATCGAGAGACGAGGTGGGCTCGTCGAACAGCATAATCTCTGGCGCCATAGCCAGGGCTCGAGCAATCGCGACGCGCTGCTGCTGACCTCCTGACAGGCTGCCGGGCCAGGCCTGATGTTTATGGCCTAGCCCCACTTTTTCCAGCTGGGCGTGGGCAATGCGCATTGCCTCTTCGCGGCGCATTTTTTTCACCGATATCAGGGCTTCGCTGACATTTCCCAGCACCGTCAGATGTGGGAAGAGATTAAATTGCTGAAACACCATTCCCACGCGCTGGCGAACGTCGCTCAGCTGTTTTTCGCTATAGCGCCGCTGACCGCGGCTGTCGGTTTTCCCGAGAATAACCCCATCCAGTTCTACTGTGCCGTCGCTAGGTATTTCCATAAAATTCAGACAGCGCAGCAGGGTGCTCTTACCGGATCCGCTGCCGCCAATGATGGCGATTTTCTCGCCCGCATAGACATCTAAATCGATGCCTTGTAATACGCTCTGTTCGCCGAAGCGTTTGTGCAGGGCGCGTATCCGCATAACGACTTTTTTCTCAGACATGGCCTCTCTCATCATATTAAGGGTGTGGACGGTAGCGGCGCTCCAGACGTGCTGCCAGGTAACTTCCAGGCCAAATCAGCACAAAATAGAGCAGGGCGACGACGGTTAAAATTTCAACCGGCCGATAGTAAGTGCTGCTTAGCAGCCGACCCTGATACATCAGTTCGTTAACCGTGAGGATGGAGGCCAGGGATGTCACTTTCGCCAGCTCAATCATTCGATTTGTCAGGGCTGGCAACATGCGGTGAAAAACCTGCGGCAGGATAATACGCCGCAGCATCACTCCCTGCTGCATACCTAATGCTTTCGCACCTTCCCATTGCCCGCGTTCGATGGACTGTAACCCGGCACGAAAAATCTCGGTGCTGTAGGCGGCGGTATACAGGGTTAAGGCCAGCACGGCGGCGCCAAAGGTGGAAAACTGAATGCCCACCAACACCGGAAAGGCGTAGTAGAACCAGATTAACTGAATAAGCACCGGCGTATTACGGAAGATCTCCACAAAGGCGCTGGTAAGGGGATAAAAATAGCGCGGGCCGCGGGCGCGGACGATGCCGACGGCAAGCCCGACCAGTGTGCCGATAATGCCCGCCAGCAGCCATAGCTCCAGCGTAACGCCCAGTCCCTTCAGCAGCACCGGCAAGTTTTGCCAGACAAGGGAAAAATCCCACTGATAATGCATGGTTATTTTCTCGCTAACGTGAGTCAGAGACGGCAAGGCGTCGTTCAACCAACTGGCTGCTCTGGCTGATAATCAACAGCAGGGTGAAGTACATCACCGCAATCAGCGAATACACTTCTAATGGACGATAGGTCTGGCTGTTGATTTGCATCGCCTGATACAGCAGTTCACTGTACGCCAGAGACGAGGCGAGGGCGGTGGATTTGAGCAGTTCGAAAGAGCGCTCAAGGAAAGGAGGAATCATTCTGCGCAGCGCCTGAGGGAAAATGACCCGGCGCAGCGCAGTGGTGCGCGACATCCCCAATGCCTTCGCGCCTTCCCATTGTCCGGCGTCGATCGACTGGATGCCGCCGCGGTAAACTTCGGCATAAAACGCGGCCGACTGTGCGGATAGCGCCAGAACCGCCGCAGCAAACGGGGAGAGCGTCAGCGGGCTGATGACTGGCAAAGCGTAATAGATCCAGAAGAAGTGGACGATAGCAGGAGTATTACGATAAAAGCCGATCAGTATCAGCGCCGGAATACGCAAAAGTTTTAGCGGTGAGGCCTTCATCAGTGCCAGCACAATACCGGCCAGCATGCCAACTAAAATACTGGTGACGCCGATCTGGATGGTACCCCACAGCCCCTCCAGCAACAACATGCGATATGGCCAGATGGCGGCAAAATCCCATTGATACGACATAGTTCTGTAACCCCTGGAAAACGCAAAACGATTGTTATGGTTTTAGAACGACATCATCTTAGCAGTAGCGAAATATGATAATTAAATAATAAAAACTATTGCTACTATCTCTTTTGGTTATAAATATTCACGTGAGAAAGCAATGCCAAATTCGGATTCCCTAACCGCCACGCTGGCCCGTTTTGCTGTTGAATTAAGCCCGAATGCGATACCGGCGCAGGTGAAAACCAGGATCGCTTTGCATTTTATCGATAGCCTGGGCTGCGGCATTGCTGGCTGCGATGACAGCGTACTGCGTAAAAGCGCGCGGGTTATTCGCAGCCAGTACGCGGCCGGCAGGAGTGTGGTGCTTGACGGTGGAACTTCACTCTCCGCCAGCGGCGCCGCGTTCCTCAACGCTGCTGCGATAAACGCGCTGGATTATGATGATGGTTTTGAAGTCGCCGGACGGGGAATGGGGCATCCTGGTGCCACGCTGGTGGCCGGGGCGCTGGCCGCGGTGGGCCAAGGGGGACCGGTCAGCGGCGTGGCGTTGCTGACTGCTCTGGTGGCTGCCTGGGAAATCAACAGCCGCGTGATTATCTCGCAGCAGCCGAGTCCCGAAAGGTTTCAGCAAGTGTACGGCGTGTGCCTGCACCAATCGCTGGGGGCGGCGGTGGCGTATGGTTTGCTGCGTGGCTGTGATGCCACGGGGCTGGAAAACAGCCTGGGACTGGCCGCCTCGTTAACCCCTTTGCCCACGTTGCATAAATACAACTGGCGGACCCGTCCACTGGTTTCGTTTAAGGATTACAACGCGCCAGCGGCAGAGGCCGGCGTACGTGCGGTGGAGCTACACCTCGCGGGGATAGTGGGGCCGCGCGATATACTCGACGGCGAGCAGGGGTTCTGGCGGATGTCTGGCTCAGATCGTTTTCAGCCAGAACAGCTGACAGATGATCTGGCGACGCACTGGCAGCTCAGGCACGCCAGTTTCAAAGACTATCCGGTATGCCGCTGGATGCATACGGCGCTGGCGTCGTTTGAGCGTCTGCTGGAGTGTATCTCGTCGCCGGAGTCGATTGAGCGGATACGCGTTTATGGCAGTTTCACCCTGGCGCGCTTTTTCGCCGACGCACGTCCTGTCAGCAATACCGATGCGCAGTTCAGCCTGCCGTTGGCGATAGCCTGCCTGGCGTTGAAAATCGCCCGTCATCAGTGGAGCAGCGATGAGACGCGCAGCGCAGCGCCAGTCCTTGCCTTTGCTGACCGGGTTGAAATTATCGCCGATCAGAGCTTTGAGCAGTTGATGCTGCAGCATCGCCGTCCTGCTGCGCGTGTGGAAATTGAGATACAGGGAAGGGGGATAGTCGGAGAGCGTATCGACTTCCCGCCGGGGTGCGCGGAAAATCCGCTGCCGGAACAGCGGATCGTTGATAAATGCGTGGCCAATCTGTCATCACGTCTCAGCGCTACGCAGGCGGAGCGGCTGATTGACCTTCTGCGGGATATGGAGGGTTGCCCGGACATCGGCGCGGCCATCGCGCCGCTTCTGCCTGCGTCAATGGCTTAGTTGCTTACTTCCACTCTTCCTTAATCACCGAGGGCACTTTGCTGACATCGACACCGCGTAGCTTAAGGGCTTGTTCATAAAACTGTTTGCTTTGGCCCGACTGGTAAATTTTGGCAAACTCTTCATTCAGGAAATTGCGGAAGCGGGGATCGCTCTCTTTGCGCAGTGCGCCGCCGGTGCTGATGGCAATAATGGGTTTTGGCAGAATCAGGTTGCCTTTGCGAACTTTTGCCTGCTGTAGCGCCAGCGCAGGATGTACATAGGAGAGGGCGTCGACACGTCCGGCGTAGAAGGCTGCGACGCCTTCATCCATATTGGTAAAACGCACCAGCTGCACTTTGGGTAATTTTTTGGTCAGGATCAGGTCCGGGCTGCTGCCGAGCGTGACGCCAATCTTAATATCAGGGCGATTGAGATCTTCCCAGTTGTCGGCTTTCACTCCATCACGGATCAGAACCCCCTGCGCATACCAGAGGAAGGGGCGATCGGAAAAGTCCGCGGCTTTGCGGCGTTCATCGGTGGGGTCCAGTACCAGCATGGTATCAATCTGTCCAGCCTGTAGCGCTGCGACAGCATTTCCCCAGGTGGTTTCCACCGGCACCAGTTTTACACCTAAATCTTTTGCCAGCACTTTACCCACGTTATAGCCAATGCCATTCCACTGACCGGTGGTGGGATCTTTGAAATACCACGGTTCACCCTGCGCGACCCCGATGCGCAGTTCGCCCGATTGTTTAATATGATCCCAGGTGGACTCTTCGGCATGGCTGAAAAAAGGCGCGGCGGCTATCACAAGAGCCATCAGTAATGGATGAAATTTTTTTTGCATATTTTTATCCTGATGAGAAACTTATATCTGAAAAAAGTATTACGCGAACACGATAACGGACTTTGTGATAAGTGCATTATTATTTTTTGGTTTATCTCATGCACTAATGTTATTTATTGATGCGTATCTTGATTAGCTTAAGTCATGGAGCATTACACATATTACGCATATCTTAATGCGCTATTGTGCTAAGGTATTTTATTTCAGTTGGCCGAATATAAAAAACCTGCCAGGTTTGTGGCAATAATTTCCGGCGGTGTTAAAAATATCTTCTGTAACAAGTGGTTAGCTCATTGATGACTGAGGGGGTTTGCAGCGATCAGGTGCACTTAGCGTAAGAGGTGAGTCGCCATGCGCAGTGGGTGAGTCCATTCAGTAATCACGACGCTTAATCAGTGATGACGTTTAATTAAGATACTGTAAGCAGCAACATCAATGGGAAGGTATTCTCAACCGGCCAACCCATAAAACAGTGGCACTCATTTTCCGGATGAGCACTTGCCCGCCAGAGAATTCTATCGCCAGATCGCTTGCGGCATGTCTGACGATATATGGTGGGGGCAAGAGCCGGATTACGTTGTAAATTTCCCTATCCACGGGCTGTTGGCGTCCTGCGACCAAAGTTGCAACAGCATCTCTCTGAACTTTTCAGCAGCCGGACTTAGCGCTGTTTCTCGGCGCTGAACGAGCCCTAACGTTCGACGAATGACGGGTTCAACAAGCGGGCGGCTGACAAGGATGTGATGCTCATCGGTTGGCATCGCCAGACTGGGGACGACCGCAACGCCAAGACCGGCTTCCACCATGCCGAGCGATGTCGACAAATGCCTGACTTCGTAAAACCAGTTTGGCTTCCACTCCACGCCCTCAAACGCCTGATCAATCAATGACCTGTTACCGCTCGAGCGTCTTACGCCAATGAGTCTTAAGTCGGCCAGATCTTCCCACATGACCAGCGATTTCTGCGCTAACTCGTGGTCGCGCCGACAGGCCAGAACGAAAGGTTCATTCACCAGCGGTGTGAAATCGATATTCGGATGTGTGATATTTATCATGTTTATGCCGAAATCTGCATCGCCATTTAATACGGCTTCAAGGCAGTCGCTTGCACTGTGCTCCAGGATTCGGATACGGATATTGGGGTAATGATGGTTAAAGTCTCTGATGACCGAGGGAAGGAAATAGAACGCGGCCGTCGGTAGACAGGATAAGGTTATCACCCCGCTTTGATGTGTCGCCATTTCCTTGATACTCAGGATCGAGCTTTCATAAAAATCTATTAAATTCTTTGCCTTAGGTAAAAACTCTCTTCCAACCGCCGTGAGTTTTACATTTCTGGTTGACCGTTCGAATAGGGGTGTTCCCAGACTCTCTTCAAGTTTTTTAATTCTGCGTGTTAACGCTGGTTGCGAAATGTGAAGAAAATGCGAAGCTCTTGTGAAGCAGCCAATTTCTGCAATCTTAACAAAAGCTTGTATCCCTTGTAGCTCATGCTGCATGAGATTTTACCCCTCTGGATACGTCGTCTGATCCCTATCCTAACGCAACGCTTATTTATGCGCAAAACGTATTAATCGTTTGTTTTTTGACATTGGAGTTATCTATTCGGTTATGGAATCCTGACGTTGTTCTAACAACCAGGTGAAACGAGAAAAAAATGTTGAAGATTCCTTGCGTACTGATGCGTGGTGGTACTTCCAAAGGCCCGGTTATCCTGGCTAGCGATTTACCGACAAAAATTGAGGAGCGCGATGCTGTACTGCTTGGCCTGATGGGTGCAGGCCATGAACTCGAAATTGATGGTATTGGCGGAGGGAGCCCTCAGACCAGCAAGGTGGCTATCGTGAGCCCGTCGGACAGTCCGGATGCGGATGTCGACTATTTATTCGCCCAGGTTATGGTCAACGAGCGTCGTGTCGATACGACGCCAAACTGCGGCAACATGCTGTGCGCGGTTGGCCCTTTTGCGATTGAAAAAGGCCTTGTGAAAGCGAAAAGTCCGGTAACGACTGTGCGTATCCGTAATCTTAACACCGGAACGCTGGTTGATGCCGAAATACAGACACCGGACTTTTATGTCAATTACGAAGGCGATACCCACATTGACGGCGTACCAGGCACCGCCGCTCCTGTCGGTCTGACATTCCTGAACTCTGCGGGCTGCAAGACCGGGAAGTTACTGCCAACCGGTAACGTCATTGATGTGATCGACGGTGTGGAAGTGACCTGTATTGATATGGCCATGCCGATGGTGCTGATTAATGCCGAGCAGATGGGAAAAACGGGCGGCGAAACCCCGGCAGAACTTGATGCCGATCGGTCATTCATGGTACGACTGGAAAAAATTCGTCGTCAGGCCGGTGTCGCAATGGGATTTGGTGATGTCTCCGATAAAGTTATTCCCAAACCGGTTTTACTGAGCAAACCGAGCGCCGGAGGGACGATCAGAGTTCGCTACTTTATGCCGCATAACTGTCATAAATCGCTGGCGATTACGGGCTCGATTGGTATTTCAACAGCAACGATTATTGAAGGCTCTGTCGCTCATAAAATTGTTTCAGAACAACTCAAGACGCCTTTTACCAATATTATTAATATTGAACATCCAAGCGGAAAAATCTCCGTATCGTTACTCAAAGACGGGAGTGCAATCGAGAAAACACGCGCGGCAGTAATCCGCACTTCGCGTAAGCTTTTTGAAGGTGAAGTTTGCATTCCGGAGTCGGTTTTATCAGAAGCTATTTAACGGTTTCTAAATATTGAAAGCAATTGATACCCTTTAGCTCCTGCGAGCTACAGTACTCTACACCAAAAAAATAATATTGAGGATATTATGGCTATAACTACTACTCAACATAATCTGGAAGGCCCGGATCCGGCAAAAGTCAGTAACTATATTCGTGTGATACTGGCGCTGGCTTTATCTGGACTGGCTGAGCTAGCCTCGCTTTTTTTTATCCAACCGCTATTACCGGTGCTGGCCGTTGAATATGACGTCCCGGTCAGCCAGGTCAGTATCATTCTCTCTGCAGAAACGGCGCTGCTGGCGATCGGACTATTATTTACGGGAACATTATCCGATCATTATGGCCGAAAAAAACTGATCGTTGTTTCCCTGATTTTGGGAGGCACGTTGACACTGCTGTGTCCTCTGGTTCAGTCATGGGCGATGCTGGTTGCTCTGCGTGCCATTATTGGGCTGGCGCTCAGCGGGATTGCCGCGGCGGCAACGGCCTATATCAGTGAAGAAGTCGCACCCGTTGTTGCCGGGGTTGTGACGGGCTACTTCGTCTTTGGTAACTCAATGGGGGGAATGTCCGGTCGTATTATTGCCAGCCAGTTGATTGAACATATTTCGATAAATACCATATTCTACGGTTTTGCCGTCAGCCTGATTGTGGTAGCGGTACTGGTTAACTTCCTGCTACCAGCTTCGAAAAACTTTAAACCAACACAAAACCTGAATGTTCTGCGGGTAGTGAAAGGTGCCGCAGCACATTTTAAAAATAAAAAACTGGCGTTAGCATTTGTTATCAGTTTCATCATCTTTGGGGTGTTTACCTCTCTGTATAACTACCTGGCTTTCTTCCTGAAAGGAGAACCATTCCATATTTCACCAGCGAATGCGGGACTGCTTTCTTTTAGCTTTGCATTAAGTTTCTTTACTGCGCCTCAGGCCGGTCGACTTTCTGCAAAATATGGCAGTATGAAAGTTCTGCGTGCGCTGTTCGTGATTATGGCGTTGGGTATGTTACTGACGTTAACCTCCAACGTAGTCACATTTATTATCGGCGCGGTCATTTTTACCGGTTGTTTCTTTGGCTGTCACTCAATTGGGTTAAGTTGGGTAAGTAAAAATGCAGCGCAAGCACGTGGCCAGGCCGTCGCTCTGTACCTGTTCTTCTACTACATGGGTGGGTCGGTTATCGGCTTTGTGAACGGTTTTGTCTTCCACTCAACGGGGTGGCAGGGAATGACAGGATTTATCATCGCATTACTCGCCGTGGGTGCAGTGGTTGCGACATATTTATCCGCCAGCGAAGGGAAATCCCTGGTGCCGGCAGAATCATTGAAATAATAACCAAATAGTTCACGCCACGCTAAGTGGCGTGAACACAGACAGACTTTGAAATAGAATAGATAAGCAGGCTCCATTATGAAATTAACAAGCTATAGCCATCATGGTCGTAAAAGCTATGGTATTTTTACTGACCAGGGTATTATTGATCTCGGTGATAAAATTGGTCATCAATATAGTACTCTGAAAGATTTATTGCAGTGGAATGCCATTGATATTGCCAGACAATATATAGATTATCCCGCAGATGTCGTTGTCGATGATATTACCTTCCTGCCTGTTATTGAGTCGCCGGGGAAAATATTCTGTGTTGGAATGAATTACGCCGATAAGCGAAAAGAATTTTCTGAAACCAACAACGCGCCAACCCTTTTTGTTCGCTTTCCTGACTCGCAGACGGGTCATGCGACAGAGGTGATTAAACCCGCATTATCAAACGAATTTGATTATGAAGGAGAACTGGCGGTCATTATTGGCAAGCCAGGTATTCATATCGATGTTTGTGACGCAATGAGCCACGTAGCCGGATACAGTTGCTATATGGACGGTTCGGTGCGCGACTGGCAGCATGCCTGGTTTACCGCAGGTAAAAACTGGCCGCAGACAGGTGCGTTTGGCCCTTGTATGACCACCGTCGACGAAATCCCCGATCCGCATGTTTTATCAATCCAGACCTACCTGAATGGCATGTTGGTTCAGAATGATTCGACAGCCAGTATGATCCATAAGGTAGCCGAGTTGATTAGCTATATCAGTACGTTCACTTCACTCAGTGCCGGTGATGTGATTATTACCGGCTCTCCGGGGGGCGTCGGGAAAAAGAGAACGCCTCCTCTGTTTATGCACCAAGGCGATCGGGTCGAAGTGGTGATTGAAAATATCGGACGTTTAACAAATACCATCGTGGAATCACAGCCTCAGCACGACTTACTGGCATCGTAATAGCTGGCAGAGCAAACAGATAGTCGACAACCTATAAAGATATTTTCAGGAGAAATAAGATGTATACCGACCAGGCGCTAGAATTCGAAACAGTTGAAACTAGCAACGGTGCTCTGAGAGAGGAGATTGTCCTTTTTTTGAAGAGTAATGGATTAGGCATCGATGAAGATATCGAACAGTTTGTTGTTGCACGTTGTAACCGGCATCTGGTGGCCTGCGTCGGGCTTGCGGGAAATACATTGAAATGCATTGCTGTCGAGAGAGAATGGCGCGGAACATCCTTAGTCCTGCAAATCGTTCATGAAGCAGAACTGCAGGCTATTCAGAACGGTGAACATCAACTTTTTCTCCTGACTTCTCCTGATAATGTTAAGTCATTCCAGGGCTGTGGATTTTATCCTTTGGTGACCCTCGATAACCGGGCGACGTTAATGGAGAATACGCCTGTTGGCATCCATCATTATTGCCGACAGTTGCGCAGTCATCATCTGGTGATGGCCGCGAATGTGGGGGGGATTGTGATGAATGCCAATCCCTTCACTTTAGGGCACCAGTATTTGATCGAGCAGGCAGCAAAAGCATGTGACTGGCTGCACGTCTTTGTCGTTGAGGAAGATCTGTCAGAGTTTTCTTTCCGCGAACGCTTCGCCATGGTGCAGGATGGTTCACGGCATTTGCCTAATATTACCGTGCACCCGGGTTCAAGATATATTATTTCTCGCGGGACCTTTCCTGGCTACTTTCTCAAAGAAAAGCAAATTGTTAATGAAGTGTATGCGGCAATTGATTTGCTTATGTTTCGTCGCTACATTGCGCCGGCTTTAAATATTAATCAGCGTTTTGTGGGCACCGAACCATACTGCAAGGTTACGGCACAGTATAATTGTGCGATGCATCACTGGCTGGAAGATGAAATGACAATACCGGCTGCCAGCATCAAAGTTAACGAAATTCAGAGAATGACCGATGATAATAATTTACCGATATCTGCCTCTGCCGTGCGGAAATTATTAAAAAATGAAGATCTTCAGGCTGTGAAAAGCAGGGTACCGGAAAGTACTATGCCTTATCTATATAAATGGTTAGCAGCGAATCAATCTAAGCAGCCAGATGTATATCTGACTGGGGCTTAATCAATAATTGTTCAGGAAGTTAATATGAAAATAGTCAAGGCGGCAATGGCCGGAACGCTGGAGTCGAGCGATCTGGTTGTTAAAGTCAGCCCATATGAAGATGGACTGGATATCACGATCAACAGTGAAGTATACAAGCAATTTGGCGAGCAGATTACTGTGGTGGTGAAGGAAACACTTTCCACATTTAATATTACGCAGGGTCAAATTATCGTTGAAGATAAAGGCGCGCTGGATTGTGTTATCCGCGCCAGGATGCAGGTTGCAATCCTTCGGGGAACGGACAGCAAAGAAATTTTGTGGGAAAAATTATGATGAAAAAATTACGCCGCAGTATGCTTTTTTTGCCAGGTTCAAGCGCAGCCATGCTATCGACCGCCTTTATTTATAAACCTGATTCAATTATGTTTGATCTGGAAGATGCCGTTTCGTTGAAAGAAAAAGATAGCGCACGACTGCTGGTTTTTCATGCCTTACAGCATCCCATGTATAAAGATATTGAAACGGTTGTCAGGATTAATCCGCTAAATACACCCTTTGGCTTAAAAGATCTTGAGGCGGCAGTGCGGGCGGGCGTTGACGTTATCCGTTTACCGAAAACGGATACGCCGGAAGATATTTATCAGCTTGAGCGTGAAATTGTCCGTATTGAGGAAAGCTGCGGCCGCCCGGTTGGCTCCACGCAATTAATGGCGGCGATTGAATCTGCGGTGGGAGTGATTAATGCCGTCGCTATCGCCCGCTCTTCTCAACGCCTGATGGGTATTGCGCTGGCGGCATTTGATTACGTGATGGATATGCAAACGGAACGCGGAGATGGCACCGAGCTGTTTTATGCACGCTGTGCGGTATTACATGCCGCCCGTGGGGCCGGTATTGATGCTTTTGATGTGGTTTATGCCGATATTAATGATGAAGCTGGCTTTTTAAAAGAAGTGGATCTGATTAAGCGCATGGGCTTTAACGGTAAATCTCTGATTAATCCACGGCAGATTGAAATTTTGCACAATGCCTATGCACCAACCCAGGAAGAGGTTGATTATGCAGAACGCGTTATCGCCGCGGCCGAAGACGGTGAACGTAATGGCCTTGGGGTGATTTCACTGAACGGCAAAATGATTGATGCGCCGATCATTAACCATGCCCGTGTGGTTATCGATCGTAAAAATGCATCTGGCGTTCGTCAGTAATCTCTATTCAGCCTATAGCCACAGGATTAAACGATGAGTCATTTAACTGAAGCACTTCGTAACATAGCCGGTAGCCAGCATAAATATGAGGTGTTTACCGGCGCCAACACACATACACCTTATCTGGCCGATCCTCGTCAAAAATATCAACGTAAACTGTTCGACACCGTGGATGACGTTTTAGCCCATTGTGATTTACATGATGGTATGACCGTTTCATTTCATCACGCTTTCCGCGAGGGTGACAAAGTCATTAACTACGTTATGGCTAAGCTGGCGGAAAAAGGCTTAAAAGGATTGACGCTGGCATCCAGTTCTCTGATGACCTGCAATGCGCCGCTGATTGAACATATTAAAAATGGTGTGATTCGCAAAATTTATACTTCCGGGATGCGCGGCGAATTAGCTGATGCGATTTCACACGGACTGATGGAGGAGCCGGTACAGATCCACTCGCATGGCGGAAGAGTCAATCTGATTGAAAAGGGTGAAATTAACATTGATGTCGCCTTTTTAGCTGTCTCCTGCTGCGATGAATATGGCAATGCCAATGGCAGCGGCGGCAAATCCCGATGCGGTTCGCTTGGCTATGCGATGGTCGATGCAAAATATGCCAAAAAAGTGGTGTTACTGACGGAAAGTATTGAACCGTTCCCGTATATGCCAGCCAGCATTATTCAGGACCAGGTTGATTATATTGTCAAAATAGACAGCGTTGGTGACCCGGCGAAAATCAGCGTAGGCGCCGCTCGCGTGACCAGCAATCCGCGAGAGCTGATGATTGCGCGCTCTGCCGCCGATGTGATTGAACATTCCGGTTATTTCCAGGATGGCTTTTCCCTGCAAACCGGCTCAGGCGCGGCGTCTACGGCCTGCACGCGATTTCTGGAATCGCGTATGAGAAAACACAATATTGTTGCGCGATTTGCCTTAGGCGGCATTACCGGCAGCATCGTGGATCTGCATGAAAAAGGGCTCATCACCAAACTGCTGGATACCCAAAGCTTTGACGGCGTCGCAGGGGCTTCGCTGGCGAAAAACCCCAATCATGTTGAAATCTCAACCAGCGTTTATGCGAACCCTGCCGCGAAAGCCGCCTGCTGCGATCGCGTCGATGTTGTCATTTTAAGTGCGCTGGAAATTGACACCGATTTCAATGTGAACGTGCTGACGGGTTCCGATGGCGTGATGCGCGGCGCATCTGGCGGACATTGCGATGTCGCTGCGGCTGCCAACTTAACTATTGTGGTCGCTCCCTTGATTCGCAGCCGTATTCCTACCGTCGTCAGGCAGGTTACGACTTGCGTTACCCCGGGTGAAAGCATTGACGTGCTGGTGACTGACCATGGTATTGCCGTGAATCCTGCCCGTCCGGAGGTCAAAGAGAAGCTGATTGCTGCCGGTTTACCGGTCGTTGAAATCGAATCGCTTTATCAGAGAGCGCTGGTGATTTCTGGTGAACCGAAACCGATTGAGTTTACTTCCCGTATTGTCGGCGTGGTGCGTTATCGCGATGGCAGCGTCATTGATGTCGTAAGGCAGGTGAAAGAATGATCGGCGAAACGACAAAGGCAACCTGCGCGACCATCACCCTTGAGGATGTTCTGAAAGCCAGAGAAGCGCGCGCGGACTTGCAGCAACGGTGGCTGCAGGGATACGGACAGTCGGTGATTTCAACCACGCTCGTCTGGCCAGGCGAAGTGAAAGATACACCGCTCGCCCGGCAGGTGATGGCGGAGGCGAATGAGGCCCTTAACCAGCTGCTGCGCAAACACCGCTGGGAAGTCTGCAAGCACGAAATCCGTTTCCTTCCTACCGGGCCAGAGGCGTTCTGGTCCGTATTGGCGCCAGGCTGGATGATAAAACATGTCACGGCGCATCTGGAGGATAACCATCCTCTCGGGCGTCTGTGGGACATCGATGTGTTTTGCCCAAAATCCGGATTAATTAAGCGCAGTGCGATACGCCAGCCTATGCGCAGGTGCTTCATTTGTCATGAGCCTGCCCACGTCTGCTCTCGTATGCGTCGCCATTCGCAGAATGAACTGGCGCAAGTTATTGAGGATTTAACCTATGACTACTTTAGCGGTCAACGTTAAACGGGCTGAGCAGGTACAAAGCATCGCCTGGCTGGCCGCTGAGGCGATGTATCGGGAAGTCAAATTAACCCCCAAGCCGGGGCTGGTTGATGGCGACAATAACGGCGCGCATCGTGATATGAATATCACGCTCTTTATGGCCAGCATCAGCGCCGTGGCCCCCTGGTTCCCCCGTTTTTTTGCGCAAGGACTGGCTACCGCGGATTCACCCGCTCCCCAGACCTTATTGGCGATAAGGCCAACAGGTCTGGCGTGCGAACAGGCGATGTTCAATGCCACCGTCGGCGTCAATACGCATAAGGGCGGGATTTTTTCGCTCGGCCTCTTATGTGCAGCCGCCGGGCGGCTGGTTAAAAGTCATCAGATGCTCAGTCAGCGCAACCTGTGCCGGGAAATCCGCGCGATGTGTGCGGGTCTGGTTGACCATGAACTGAGCAAAACCGGGCAAGCAAAAACCAAAGGTGAGCACCTTTTTCAGACCCTTGGACTTACCGGTGCGCGGGGTGAAGCTGAAAACGGTTTTAATACCGTCACCCGCTACGGTTTGCCACAGTGGGAAAGAGCGTTGCAAGAGGGGTTATCTGAGCAGGATGCGCTACTGAAGATGCTCCTGGCCTTGATGGCCGCCAATCCCGATACCAATGTGGTGTCCCGGAGTGGACTAAAAGGACTGAAATATGTTCAGCGCTATGCGAGAAGAGTGCTCAACATCAAAAATCTGTCGGGTGAAAAGCTCAGAAAAGCGCTGGTAAACATGGATAAGGCTTTAATTGCAAAAAATATAAGCCCTGGTGGCAGTGCGGATCTTCTTGCCGTTGGCTGGGTACTTTCCCACTATCCGGCCTGATGGGGGTACTGAACGTGGAGAGGAGGGCTTTATGACTACGCAACGTCTGGAACCGCTGAGTGAAAGGTTCACGATTATTCTGGTACCGGGCCTGAGAGACAGTGATGAGCATCACTGGCAGAGTTGTTGGAGCCGTCGTTTTCCACTCTGGAAACGGATAAGTCAGCGAAACTGGCTGGAACCTGATATTGACGCCTGGGTGTCTGCTATCCGCCGGGAGCTGGCCACCTGTCAGCGCCCGGCCATTCTGGTCGGGCACAGTTTTGGGGCGCTTGCATCATGTCGGCTGGTACAAACGCAAAAAATGAATATTGCGGGCATTGTTATGGTTGCTCCCGCTGAACCATCGCTTTTCGAACTGGAGGAGGCTGTACTTCCCGAGAAATTAGTGACCCCCAGCCTCATGTTTGCCAGTCAAAACGATCCGTTAATGTCTTTTAAACGCGCGCAATTTTGGGCTGAATGCTGGGGCTCTCGTGTCATTGATATTGGCGAAGCCGGTCACATCAATACCGAGTCCGGATTCGGCGAGTGGGAGTATGGCCTTGAGCAGCTGGCGGAATTTGGTGAAGCCCTTGAGCATGATATTAAAAAGTAGGTTTTACAAAAAAATTTATCGCATACCACTATTCAGATAAATAATATTTGATCCGGAGAGCATATGTTAGAAGCTTATAATAAGCATGTACAAGAACGTGCTTTGAAAAACATTCCGCCGAAACCTTTAACCGCAGAGCAAACGCAAGAATTAATTATGTCGCTGCTCAGCGGGGACGGTGATGATAAAAATACCCTTATTCAACTGCTAACGCATCGCGTACCGCCAGGTGTCGATCCTGCGGCGAAGCTCAAAGCGGATTTTCTCTACCAGCAAATTAAAGAAGAATCTCCTACGAGTATCATTGCCCCTCAGCAGGCTATTGAGTTACTGGGGACGATGCAGGGTGGCTATAATATCCAGCCGCTTATTGATTTACTGGATGACCCGAAATGGGGCAGCAGTGCTGCGGAACAATTAAGCACCACGCTTCTTATTTTTGAAAAGTTTAAGGATATTGAAGAAAAAGCGAATCAGGGGAATGTCCAGGCGCAAAACGTGATGCAGTCATGGGCAAATGCCGAATGGTTTCTACGCCGCCAGGAGTTGCCTGAAAAAATTACCCTTACCGTATTTAAAGTTGCAGGGGAAACGAATACGGATGATTTATCACCTGCGCCGGAGGCATGGTCACGTCCGGACATTCCTCTGCACGCGTTGTCTATGCTGAGTAATCCGCGTGACGGCGTGACACCGGACGAACCCGGAAGCCGGGGACCCGTACAGCAACTGCAACAGCTGAAAAAAGAGGGCTACCCACTGGTCTACGTTGGGGACGTCGTCGGCACGGGCTCTTCCCGTAAATCAGCCACAAACTCCATTTTATGGCATATCGGCAACGATATCCCCTGGGTGCCCAATAAGCGAAACGGCGGATTTGTTTTTGGCGGAAATATTGCCCCCATCTTTTTCAACACGCTTGAGGATTCCGGCGCGCTGCCGGTCGAAATGGATGTTTCCGGGCTGGAAACAGGGATGCGAATTGATCTCTGGCCATATCTGGGAGAGGTTCGCGAAACCGCCAGTCAGCGGCTGATTACGTCATTCACGTTGAAAACGGATGTGTTGCTTGATGAGGTGCGCGCCGGAGGGCGTATACCGTTGATCATTGGCAGAAGTCTGACGGCAAGGGCACGCGAATCGCTGGGACTTCCTCCTTCCGCGGTCTTCCGCCAGCCAAAGGCGCCGGCGCCTTCATCGGCTGGCTTTACGCTGGCGCAGAAAATAGTGGGAAGAGCGTGCGGCGTTGAAGGGGTTCGCCCGGGACAGTATTGCGAACCTAAAGTGTCAACGGTGGGTTCACAGGACACCACCGGCGGGATGACGCGCGATGAGCTTACTGACCTGGCCTGCCTGAGCTTTTCCGCCGATTTGGTTATGCAGTCTTTTTGCCATACATCGGCTTATCCTAAGCCGGTTGATGTCAAGCTACATGACACGTTGCCTGATTTTATCAGTCGCCGGAACGGCATTGCGCTCAAGCCGGGTGATGGCATCATCCACTCCTGGCTTAACCGCATGCTTATTCCTGATACCGTAGGGACCGGGGCAGACTCTCATACGCGTTTCCCGCTGGGGATCTCTTTTCCTGGGGGCTCCGGGCTGGTGGCTTTTGCTGCGGCAACGGGAATTATGCCGCTGGATATGCCGGAGTCTGTGCTGGTTCGCTTTACAGGAGAGATGCAAAAAGGGATCACCTTGCGTGATCTGGTCCACGCCATTCCGTTCTATGCCATCAGGCAAGGTTTACTGACGGTTGAGAAGAAAAATAAGATCAATATTTTCTCGGGTCGTATTCTGGAAATTGAAGGACTTGGCATGTTGAAAGCAGAGCAGGCTTTCGAACTGGCCGATGCTTCCGCGGAACGTTCGGCTGCCGCATGCGTTCTTCGTCTTGAAGAAGAAAACGTGGCGGAGTATTTGCGTTCAAATGCCGCCCTGCTGCGTTGGATGATTCGTCAGGGTTACGAAAACTCAGCGACGCTGGAGCGACGTATTGCCGAAATAGAAGCCTGGCTGGCTAACCCGTCACTTCTGGTTGCCGACAAAAATGCTGAGTACGCCGCAGTGATTGACATCGATCTGACGGAGATTACCGAGCCTATTGTATGCGCGCCTAATGATCCGGATGATGCCCGTCTGCTGTCTGAGGTGGCGCGTTCGCCGATAGATGAAGTGTTTATTGGCTCTTGCATGACGAATATTGGTCATTTCCGTGCCGCCGGTAAAATTATTGCAGACGCCAAAGAGATCCCCACGAGGCTTTGGCTGGCGCCGCCGACGAAAATGGATGCGCAGCAGCTTTCCAGCGAAGGCTATTTTAATATGTTTATTAAATCTGGCGCCAGGATAGAACCCGCCGGATGTTCTCTGTGTATGGGGAATCAGGCTCGGGTACGACAAGGCAGCCATGTTGTTTCGACATCCACCCGCAACTTCCCGAATCGTCTGGGCACGGATGCTAAGGTCTTTCTGGCATCGGCAGAACTTAGCGCGGTAGCGGCAATGACCGGGAAAATGCCGACCGTTGAACAATATTTCTGGCATATGGATAAAATCCAGGACACACGTGACGATACTTATCGTTACCTTAACTTTGATCGGCTGCCAGAGTATCAGCTCACGGTTAATGAGAAAGATATTATTAAAACATTTGCCGGCTAATTATTAATACATTACGTTCATTAATAAAATAGTCGTCAAGAGCACCATTGTTCAGCAGGGGCTTCTTTTTTCGGAAGCTTCTGCTGCCAACGGAATGGTTTAATGCTGGGGTGACGTATGTTGAAGTCAAAGAAACTAAAAATAGTTCTTCTTATCTTAATAATATTATTATCAATAATTATTCCTCCGCCGGAAGGATTAACGAAAGAGGCATGGGTACTGGCGGGCATTTATCTCGCGTCGATTGTAGGGCTGGTGAGTAAACCATACCCTGAGCCCGTCATTATGCTTTCCGCCGTGGCGTTGTCATGTATTGCCCTGGCCAGTTTTGACAATTCGCCCGTAAAGCCAATGGATGTCCTGAGCGGCTATTCATCAGGAACCACATGGCTGGTGTTTAGTGCATTTACCTTAAGTGCCGCGTTCGTCACAACCGGATTGGGAAAGCGACTGGCGTACTGGTTTATTTTAAAGTTCGGCGGCACGACTCTGCGGTTAGGCTATGTCACTGCGCTGTTAGATTTAATTCTGTCCCCGGCCACCCCCTCTAATACAGCTCGTGCAGGTGGAGTGGTATTCCCGATTATCAACAGTATTGCGCTGGTATTAGGTTCCACACCAAATGAGAGTCCTTGTAAAGCAGGGCGTTTTCTGATGGTGAATGTGTATATGGTGACGAAAACCACCAGCTATATGTTTTTAACAGCATTTGCCGGGAATGCTTTAGCGCTCCAGTTGATCTCTGATATTTTTCACATCCAGATAAGCTGGGTCGGTTGGGCTCTGGCGGGCGTACCCCTGGGGCTTTTGATGCTGGCGGTGATTCCATACATTACTTACAAAATAACGCGCCCGGAATTAAAAAAGATAGATAATGTTAAAATAGCCACTGCTGGTCTGAATGGACTTGGGCCGATAAGCGGAAAAGAAAAAGGGTTAATCGTTGTTTTTATCAGCGCTTTGCTGGGATGGATTTTCTCACGTTACCTCGGGCTTACCGAGTCCTCCGTTGCCGTGATCGCGATGGTCGGGGCCCTGGTGTTTAATATTATTTGCTGGAATGATGTTCTGCAAAACAAGGGCGGCTGGAATACCCTAATCTGGTACGGCGCAATTATTGGACTTAGCGCCACGTTAAGTAAAGAAGGATTTTTCAAATGGCTGGCAGACTTTATGTCTGAACATCTGGATTTCCTCGGCGCGGGTAACAGTACGATTATTATGATTGTTTTTTTAAGTATTGTCGTGCGCTATTTATTCGCCTCTGGTGGCGCCTATGTAGCCGCCATGGTGCCCGTGTTTGCAACGGTGGGACTGGTGACCGGAACCGCCCCCGTACTTCTTGCTTTGGCCATTTTGTTTTCAAACTCGTATGGTGGTTGTATTACACACTATGGCGGTGCGGCCGGGCCGATTATCTTTGCTGCCGGTTATAATGATATTAAATCATGGTGGTTGACCGGGACTATAATCGCTTTATTAACTTTTGTTGTGCACATGACTATTGGCATTCCATGGTGGGGCTTTTTGATCCAGCATAATATGCTATGAAGGATAATTTGTGATTTAAGACTTCATGAGTCCCCGGTGGCAGGGTGGTATCCTGGAATGACCGATTGCGGCGGGCATTCGTTTCCTGAAGTGACTTAAGACGTTCTACGTCCGATGCTGCTATGCCACCCGACTTCGTGCGCCAACTGTAAAGATCGCACCGGCGATCGCCGGTGACGGAAAAGTCTGCGGGTGCAAACGTCCTCTTCGGCTTCAGGATATTCCGTAGAGGACGCTTCTTTTCTCACCTCGCAGATTCCGCAGATTAACACCACGTATCTTGAGCAGACCCGTTTGCGCAACCCGAAGACAGGCGTCACTCAAAACAGGCATCGCGCTCCCAACACTCGTCACAGCTTGGCGAGCGGCAGGTAACTTCTCCCTGCTGGAGCAGACAGCGTTGACGATAAAAGAACTTTTTCCAGCGCATATTGTGTTCGTTCATCACCACCAGTTGCGGAAAGCAGTCGCTCATCAGCAGGCGCAATTCGGCGCGCGATTCAAGACCAAGATCCTGCCACAGATGGTTAAACGCCAGCGAAACCTCGGCGATAATCTGCGCCATTGGCCCGGCCTCCTGCGGCATCCAGCTCGCCAGCCATGCGCCCAGTTGCTGACGCTCCTCTTCGCGGGTGGCATTCAGTTCCGCCATCAGGCGGCGACGGATAAGCGCCTCGCTATCCAGCGGCGTCTCAGCCTCGCCCAACTGTCGCCGCAGTGCCTGCCAGTCGTGCGGACTCAGTCCCATACGCAGCGGAAAACTGCCTTTACCCGCGTGATACAGCAGCCATAAGCGTCTTAGCCAGTCGAGCGGCGGCATCAGGCGACCCCCTTGTGCGGCAACGCGGCAGGCCAGCTCCCACGACGCTGCTGCCACCAGTCGGGCAACACCTCGGAGACCGGGCGCCACGCGCCGTCAACGCACGGCTCAATGCCTTGCTGTTCCAGCTTTTGCCATGGTGTGTGGCCGATACGCACGCAAAAGACGGCTTTCACGTCCGCCAGCAGTTCGAGGATCGCCGCAAACCTGGCGTCATTATCCTGCGGTTCGCAGTCATCGCGTCCCTGGCAATATTTCGGTGTAAACCGTTCGTTGACCAGCACCATTCCGGCGGCCGACAGGCTATAAATAGAGAACCGGTCGGTATGGCCAAAGTGGCAATCAATCACACCTCCGCGGCTTGACGCCACGGCGACCAGACAGGCGTCATCGGCTTCTGATTCGCCGCGGGTCGCAATACTGGCGTGAAGTTGCGCGCGCTGGTGGAGGATCGGCAGCCATGCCGGCAGGCTCTCCGGGGCCGGAAGCTGGTTAAACTGCTGGCTGCGATCTTCGCCAAGCATCCCGATGGCATCGGCGCGGCACTGGTGGCAGTGGGTCATCTGCGGCATCACTTCTCCGCACCGGCTCCGGGTCGCGGCGAGCAGTTCTGCGTCCGGCTCCGGCTGGCCGTTGAGGCCAAACACCGTGCCGTGCTCCGGCCGGGCAATCAGCGGCATAATGTTATGGATAAACGCGCCGCGGGTTCGCAGTTCGCGGCTCACGTCG
>NZ_JBCNNS010000149.1:0-8281 GCF_039594335.1 Raoultella sp. | reverse complement strand
GTTTCACCCCTTATTAGTACCGTGTATGAATAGGGGCCCATTTTCGGCCCCTTTTTTCAATTTATACTGTTTGGCCCCTGGCCGGGCAGTTCACATCTCCCGAGGATTTAAGAATGGCTGAAATTACCGCATCCCTGGTAAAAGAGCTGCGTGAGCGTACTGGCGCAGGCATGATGGATTGCAAAAAAGCGCTGACCGAAGCGAACGGCGACATCGAGCTGGCAATCGAAAACATGCGTAAATCCGGTGCGATCAAAGCAGCTAAAAAAGCAGGCAACGTTGCTGCTGACGGCGTGATCATCACTAAGATCGACGGCACCTACGGCATCATTCTGGAAGTTAACTGCCAGACTGACTTCGTTGCTAAAGATGGTGGTTTCCAGGCATTTGCTAACAAAGTTCTGGACGCAGCTGTTGCTGGTAAAATCACCGACGTTGAAGTTCTGAAAGCTCAGTTCGAAGAAGAGCGTGTTGCGCTGGTTGCTAAAATCGGTGAGAACATCAACATCCGTCGCGTAGCGGCCCTGGAAGGCGAAGTTCTGGGTTCATACCAGCACGGCGCACGTATTGGCGTTCTGGTGGCGGCGAAAGGCGCTGACCAGGAGCTGGTTAAACAGCTGGCAATGCACATCGCAGCAAGCAAGCCGGAATTCGTTAAACCGGAAGACGTTTCTGCTGATGTGGTTGAGAAAGAGTACCAGGTTCAGCTGGACATCGCGATGCAGTCTGGTAAGCCGAAAGAAATCGCAGAGAAAATGGTTGAAGGCCGCATGAAGAAATTCACCGGCGAAGTTTCTCTGACCGGCCAGCCTTTCGTTATGGACCCGAGCAAATCTGTTGCTCAACTGCTGAAAGAGCACAATGCCGACGTGACTGGCTTCATCCGCTTTGAAGTGGGCGAAGGCATCGAAAAAGTTGAGACTGACTTTGCAGCAGAAGTTGCTGCGATGTCCAAGCAGTCTTAATTTTCAAAAGGAGCCGCCTGAGGGCGGCTTCTTTTTGTGCCCATTTTGTAAATTCAGCGCATCGCTTATAGTGACTGTGCTGAAAAGCGGCATACAATGTCGCCAGTATTAACTCATCCCACTCGTTGACAGTCTCAGGAAAGAAACATGGCTACCAATGCAAAACCCGTCTATAAACGTATTCTGCTTAAGTTAAGTGGTGAAGCTCTGCAGGGTTCGGAAGGCTTCGGTATTGATGCAAGCATACTTGACCGTATGGCTCAGGAAATCAAAGAACTGGTTGAACTGGGTATTCAGGTTGGCGTAGTGATTGGTGGCGGTAACCTGTTCCGTGGGGCTGGGCTGGCGAAAGCGGGTATGAACCGTGTTGTGGGCGACCACATGGGCATGCTGGCAACGGTGATGAACGGCCTTGCAATGCGTGACTCACTTCATCGCGCCTATGTGAACGCTCGCCTGATGTCAGCGATTCCGCTGAATGGTGTGTGTGATAACTACAGTTGGGCGGAAGCCATCAGCCTGCTGCGTAACAATCGCGTGGTGATTCTTTCGGCAGGGACCGGTAACCCGTTCTTCACCACCGACTCTGCCGCCTGTCTGCGCGGTATTGAAATCGAAGCCGATGTGGTGCTGAAAGCCACCAAAGTTGACGGTGTGTTTACCGCTGACCCGGCCAAAGATCCGTCTGCCACCATGTACGATCAGCTGACCTACAGCGAAGTGCTCGATAAAGAACTGAAAGTCATGGATTTGGCTGCCTTTACCCTGGCGCGTGACCATAAATTGCCAATTCGCGTTTTCAACATGAATAAACCTGGCGCACTGCGTCGCGTGGTGATGGGCGAAAAAGAAGGCACATTGATTACGGAATAATTTCCGTCAGCGCCAAATCCGGGTAATATTCCGCCTTACTTTCGCGGGTTTATCGCCCGGTGATTTGCATTAAACCTGACTATACTTAGCTCACTTTCGCGGTGAGCGACCGTCTGGTCTGTCTGAGACAAGTTTTCAAGGATTCGTAACGTGATTAGCGATATCAGAAAAGATGCTGAAGTACGCATGGAAAAATGCGTTGAAGCGTTCAAAACCCAAATCAGCAAAATACGCACGGGTCGTGCTTCTCCCAGCCTGCTGGATGGCATTGTCGTGGAATATTACGGCACGCCGACGCCGCTGCGTCAGCTGGCAAGCGTCACGGTAGAAGACTCCCGTACGCTGAAAATCAACGTGTTCGATCGCTCGATGAGCCCGGCCGTTGAGAAAGCGATCATGGCTTCCGATCTCGGTCTGAACCCAAGTTCTGCGGGGACCGACATCCGCGTTCCGCTGCCGCCGCTGACCGAAGAACGTCGTAAAGATCTGACTAAGATCGTGCGTGCCGAAGCCGAGCAGGCTCGCGTGTCCGTCCGTAATGTGCGTCGTGATGCTAACGACAAAGTAAAAGCACTGCTGAAAGACAAAGAGATCAGCGAAGATGACGATCGCCGTTCTCAGGACGACGTGCAGAAAATGACTGACGCCGCCATCAAGAAAGTGGATGCGGCGCTGGCCGATAAAGAAGCGGAACTGATGCAGTTCTGATTCTCTGCCGATACACTCGCCGCCTACCATTATTGATGGGCTGCGGGTGTTAAGTCTGAAACGCCGTACAGAAGACCGAACGCTCAATTCCTGGGATTGTGTTAACACGGTTGGCCCTGTAGCCTCTGGCATGTTTGCCGGAGGTGATACAACGCCGACCTGCTCCCGGATGATTGTGGTGTAAGGGCTTACTGGCGGCGTTTTTCTTTGTTTATCCTGTCTCAATTCTTCTGGACATCTCATGAAGCAATTAACCGTTCTCGGTTCGACCGGTTCAATTGGCTGCAGCACGCTGGATGTGGTGCGCCAAAACCCCGATCGCTTTTCCATCACCGCGCTGGTCGCAGGGAGAAATGTCGACCGTATGGTTGAACAATGTCTGGAATTCTCTCCCCGCTACGCGGTTATGGACGATGTGCAAAGCGCCGACGCGCTGCGTATTCGCCTGCGTGAAAACGGTAGCCGCACTGACGTATTGAGCGGCCAGCAGGCTGCCGCTGAAGTGGCTGCGCTGGACGACGTTGATCAGGTGATGGCGGCGATTGTGGGTGCCGCGGGGCTGGTACCCACGCTGGCGGCTATCCGTGCCGGTAAAACGGTGCTGCTGGCGAATAAAGAGTCGCTGGTCACCTGTGGACGCCTGTTTATGGATGCTGTGCAACAGTACGGCGCGCACCTGCTGCCCGTGGACAGCGAACATAACGCGATTTTTCAGAGTATGCCGGTAACCGTACAGAATAATCTTGGATACGCTGACTTAACACAGAATGGGGTTTTGTCCATTCTGCTGACCGGTTCCGGTGGTCCTTTCCGGGAAACGGCGCTAGCGGAACTGGCGGCGATGACGCCGGATCAGGCCTGCCGTCATCCCAACTGGTCAATGGGACGCAAAATTTCTGTCGATTCCGCCACGATGATGAACAAAGGGCTGGAATATATCGAAGCCCGCTGGTTGTTCAACGCTTCAGCCCGGCAGATGGAAGTGCTGATCCATCCGCAGTCCGTCATTCACTCGATGGTGCGTTATCTTGACGGCAGCGTCATTGCGCAACTCGGTGAACCGGATATGCGCACGCCTATCGCTCATACGATGGGCTGGCCAGATCGTCTGAATTCTGGTGTGCCGGCGTTAGACTTCTGTCAGTTGAGCCACCTGAGCTTTTCGGCGCCGGACTACGGGCGCTATCCGTGCCTCAAACTGGCGATGGACGCATTTGATCAAGGTCAGGCGGCCACAACGGCACTGAATGCGGCAAATGAAATCTCAGTGGCAGCCTTCCTGGCGGAAGAGATTCGCTTTACCGATATTGCGGGAGTCAACCTGGCGGTACTGGATCAGGTGGCGCTGGATGAGCCGCAAAGTATTGATGAGGTGCTGGTTATTGACGCCCAGGCCAGAGTCGTTGCGCAGAAGCAGATAAAACATCTGACAACGCGGAGCTGAACATCACGACACGTTGTGATATTTGTGGGCGCTGGGCTTCAGTGATATAGTCTGCGCCACCCAATCGTTGCATTTTGTTATAAAAGATTGTGGTGACCGTGGAAAAACACGGCTTTTTTGCGTAAAGCTTTGGGGTGTTCTCGGCGATGAGCTGTAGCTTCGGCACTGGATAAAAATGCGTATACAGCGCTGACCGGTTGCTCGCGTTTAGTGGCTTGGCTAATCCTTATTATGGACTTAAAACGCGTTATGTTGTCTGCTAATCACACTGTCAGCGAAATATCGCCTGCGCATGGCTGTCGTCATGTCGCCATTATCATGGACGGCAACGGTCGTTGGGCGAAACAGCAAGGAAAAATTCGCGCATTCGGCCATAAAGCCGGGGCGAAGTCGGTTCGTCGCGCGGTCTCCTTCGCGGCGAACAATGGTATTGAAGCGTTGACGCTGTATGCATTCAGCAGCGAGAACTGGAACCGCCCCGAGCAGGAAGTCAGTGCCCTGATGGAGCTTTTCGTATGGGCGCTGGATAGTGAAGTGAAAAGCCTGCATCGGCATAACGTCCGCCTGCGGATTATCGGTGAGACGACGCGTTTTAATGCTCGCCTTCAGGAGCGTATCCGCAAAGCGGAAGCACTGACGGAGAACAACACGGGCTTAACGCTGAATATTGCGGCGAACTACGGTGGGCGCTGGGATATTATTCAGGGTGTCCGCAATCTGGCCAAACAGGTTCAGAACGGGTTACTTCAGCCCGAACAGATCACGGAAGACATGCTGAGTCAGCAGGTCTGTATGCATGAACTGGCACCTGTAGATTTAGTTATTAGGACCGGGGGAGAGCATCGCATCAGTAATTTTTTGATTTGGCAAATTGCGTATGCCGAACTTTACTTTACCGATGTTCTTTGGCCCGATTTTGCTGAACAGGACTTTGAAGGTGCACTCCATGCCTTTGTTAATCGAGAGCGTCGTTTCGGCGGCACTGAGCCGGGTGGCAATCATGCCTGATGGGGGTCACTTTTGCTGAAGTATCGCCTGATATCGGCTTTCGTTTTAGTCCCCGTGGTGATTGCGACGCTTTTTCTGTTGCCGCCTGCGGGTTTTGCCATCGTCACGCTCGTGGTGTGTATGCTCGCGGCGTGGGAGTGGGGGCAATTTAGCGGTTTCACTTCAACTTCGCAACGCATCTGGCTGGCGCTGCTGTGTGGCCTGCTACTGGCGTTGATGCTTTTCATGATGCCGGAATATCACTATGACGTTCATCAACCGTTGGTTGAAGGAGCGCTCTGGGCCTCGTTTGGTTGGTGGATTGTGGCGCTGTTGTTGGTGCTTTCTTACCCGGCTTCCGCTGCTTTCTGGCGCAACTCGAAAACGCTGCGTCTGATCTTTGGTATTCTGACTATCGTCCCGTTCTTCTGGGGCATGCTGGTGCTGCGCGCCTGGCATTATGCAGATAACCATTACAGCGGCGCGCTGTGGCTGCTGTACGTGATGATTCTGGTCTGGGGCGCGGATTCTGGCGCCTATATATTTGGCAAGATGTTCGGCAAGCATAAGCTGGCTCCCAAAGTGTCTCCGGGGAAAACCTGGCAGGGGTTCTTTGGTGGTCTGGTGACGGCGGCGGTCATCTCCTGGGCCTACGGCCAGTGGGTAAATCTGGATGTTACCCCAACGGTATTGCTGGTGTGTTCCGTTGTTGCGGCACTGGCATCGGTGCTCGGCGATCTGACAGAGAGTATGTTTAAGCGAGAGGCCGGCATTAAGGATAGCGGCCATCTGATTCCCGGACACGGTGGAATACTGGATCGTATCGATAGCCTGACGGCGGCGGTACCGGTGTTTGCTTGTCTGCTATTGTTGGTCTTCAGGACGATTTGACGGAAGGTTTTATGCTAAGCGTACTCTGGAATTTGGCTGCCTTTATCATTGCGCTGGGCGTATTGATTACCGTGCATGAGTTTGGCCATTTCTGGGTGGCTCGTCGCTGCGGCGTCCGCGTTGAGCGTTTTTCCATTGGCTTTGGTAAAGCGTTGTGGCGACGTTTTGACAAGCAGGGAACAGAATTCGTCATCGCTCTTATTCCCCTCGGCGGCTATGTCAAAATGCTCGACGAACGCGTCGAGCCGGTGGCGCCTGAGATGCGCCACTATGCTTTCAATAACAAAACCGTTGGCCAGCGTGCAGCTATCATTGCCGCAGGGCCAATCGCGAACTTCATTTTTGCCATCTTTGCCTACTGGCTGGTCTTTATTATCGGTGTCCCTGGCGTCCGTCCGGTTGTTGGTGAAATAGTACCCGACTCGATTGCCGCACACGCACAAATTGCAAAAGGTACGGAACTTAAAGCGATAGATGGCATCGAAACGCCTGATTGGGATGCGGTGCGTATGGCGCTGGTCTCGAAGATAGGCGATGAGCAAACAATAGTTACGGTCGCCCCTTTCGGGAGCAGTCAGCGCCAGGATAAAATCCTCGATCTGCGGCACTGGGCGTTTGAACCGGATAAACAAGATCCGGTGACATCGCTGGGTATTCAGCCTCGCAGTGCGCAGATTGATACGGTGCTGGCTGAAGTGCAATCTGGCTCGGCGGCGCAGAAGGCCGGTTTGCAAGCGGGCGACAGGATCGTTAAAGTCGATGGTCAACCGTTAACGCAGTGGATGACGTTTGTCAATCTGGTGCGTGATAATCCGGGTAAGACGCTGATTCTGGAGATCGAGCGACAGGGGAGTCCCTCGTCTGTTACGCTGACGCCAGACAGCCGAACCGTAAAAGGGAAAGCCGAAGGGTTTGCAGGGGTTGTACCTAAGGTTATCCCGCTGCCTGATGAATATAAGACAGTGCGTCAGTACGGGCCGTTTGCCGCCATTGCTGAAGCCACAGATAAAACCTGGCAACTGATGTCATTAACCGTCAGGATGCTGGGTAAATTGATAACCGGAGATGTCAAACTGAACAACCTCAGCGGGCCGATTTCTATCGCCCAGGGGGCTGGAATGTCAGCGGAGTTTGGGTTGATTTACTATCTGATGTTCCTTGCGCTGATTAGCGTGAACCTCGGAATAATCAATCTGTTCCCGCTTCCCGTCCTGGACGGGGGTCACCTGCTATTTTTGGCGATTGAAAAGCTGAAGGGCGGGCCGGTATCCGAGCGAGTTCAAGACTTTAGTTATCGCATTGGCTCAATACTGCTGGTGTTGTTAATGGGGCTTGCACTTTTCAATGATTTCTCTCGGTTGTAAGAGAGTTTGTTAGGAAGAACGCATAATAACGATGGCGATGAAAAAGTTGCTCATAGCGTCGCTGCTGTTTAGCAGCGCAACCGTATACGGTGCTGAAGGGTTCGTGGTGAAGGACATTCATTTCGAAGGCTTGCAGCGTGTCGCTGTTGGTGCGGCCCTCCTCAGTATGCCAGTGCGTCCTGGCGATACGGTGACCGATGATGATATCAGTAACACCATTCGTGCTTTGTTTGCCACTGGCAACTTTGAGGACGTCCGCGTCCTGCGCGATGGTGATACCCTGTTGGTGCAGGTGAAAGAGCGCCCAACGATTGCCAGCATCACTTTCTCCGGTAACAAGTCGGTGAAGGATGACATGCTCAAGCAAAACCTTGAGGCATCCGGCGTTCGCGTTGGGGAGTCACTTGACCGCACGACCCTCACTGATATCGAGAAAGGGCTGGAAGATTTCTACTACAGCGTCGGTAAGTATAGCGCCAGCGTAAAAGCTGTCGTGACACCGCTGCCGCGTAACCGCGTTGACCTGAAACTGGTATTCCAGGAAGGCGTCTCGGCGAAAATCCAGCAGATTAACATTGTCGGTAACCATGCGTTCAGCACCGATGAACTGATCTCAACCTTCCAGCTACGCGATGAAGTGCCGTGGTGGAACGTTGTCGGCGATCGCAAATACCAGAAGCAGAAGCTGGCCGGGGATCTCGAAACCCTGCGCAGCTACTATCTGGATCGCGGCTACGCGCGTTTCAACATCGACTCCACTCAGGTGAGCCTGACGCCGGATAAAAAAGGCATCTACATCACCGTGAATATCACTGAAGGCGAGCAGTACAAGCTTTCCGGTGTTCAGGTGACGGGCGATCTGGCGGGACATTCAGCAGAAATCGAAGCGTTGACCAAAGTCGAGCCGGGCGAGCTGTATAACGGCGCCAAAGTGACCAAAATGGAGAATGATATTAAGAAACTCCTCGGTCGCTATGGCTATGCCTATCCGCGCGTCCAGTCTCAGCCGGAAATTAACGATAGCGATAAGACCGTGAAACTGCACGTCA
>NZ_JBCNNS010000148.1:0-8448 GCF_039594335.1 Raoultella sp. | reverse complement strand
ACTCATCTCCTTCACACCCGCCTGAATACCACGCTTGCCTCCACGAACTTACGCCTCAGCGCTGATACAGCGGATCGTCGGTTCTGCCCGCGGTCAACGTATTTCCCTCTGCACGCACCACCTCCCATAACGCCTGCGCGGCGGTAGAAAGTGAACGGTTTTTACGCTGCGCCAGCATCAGCTGACGCTCAACAACCGGGGTTAGTCTCTTGACCCGTAAATGGCTGCCTTGAGGCAGCGGTAGCGCCAGCGCCGGTAGAATGCTGATGCCAATTCCGGCCTCAACCATCGGAAATAGCGTCGCCGGATGACCAATCTCCTGCACAATCGTGGCCTCGACTGAAAAACGCTGCAGCGCCGCATCAATCAGCGGGCGACTCCCGGATGCGTAATCCTGCAATACCAGCCGCTGGTGGTGAAGCTCCTGCCAGCTCACCGATGCCCTTTCGGCAAAAAGATGATCTTCCCGACATAAAAGCAAAAAAGGTTCCGCCAGCACCGTCTCACACTGCAGATCGGTCACCATACCAGGATCGATAACAATGCCAAAATCTACTTCCCCCTGGCGAATACTTTCCAGCACCCACTGCTGCGGCCGATCGTGTAAAACAAAGTCGATCTGCGGATAACGTTGATTACTGTGCGCAATACATTGTGGGATCAGGTGCGCTGAAATCGTCTGGCTGGCGGCTACCCGTACAGTTCCGCTTAACTGCTGCCCGACCCGTCCGGCATCACGCAGCGTGCTGTTCAGTTCATCCAGCAACCGCTCAAGACGAGCGGCCAGCTGCTGCCCCGCCTCCGTCAGCACCACCTCCCGGGTCGTACGGTCGAGCAAACGAACGCCAGTCTGGTGTTCCAGTTCTTTTACGCTATGGCTGACCGCAGACTGACTAAGACCAATCATCTCCCCTGCCCGGCTGAAGCTTTTTGCTCTGGCGACGGTGATGAAGACCTTTAACTGACGAAGCGAATAATTCATCTTTTTTATTCATGAATGGATGCAATAAATTAATTTTATTTCTCAAAATAGAAAAAGCACAATAGCGATATCGATTTTCAGGAGCGTTTATGAAACTTTTCCGCATTCTTGATCCCTTTACACTGACTCTTGTCACCGTTGTGCTGCTGGCCTCTTTTTTCCCGGCCCGCGGCGGGTTTGTTCCCTTCTTTGAAAACTTAACCACTGCCGCCATTGCGCTGCTGTTTTTTATGCACGGGGCAAAACTCTCCCGCGAGGCCATTGTCGCCGGCGGTGGCCACTGGCGTTTACACCTGTGGGTTATGTGCAGCACGTTTGTGGTGTTCCCGGTTTTAGGCGTGCTGTTTGCCTGGTGGGCGCCAATTAATGTCGACCCTGCGCTGTATACCGGATTTGTCTATCTCTGCATTCTGCCTGCGACCGTTCAGTCGGCTATTGCCTTCACCTCGCTGGCAGGGGGTAACGTCGCGGCAGCGGTCTGCTCCGCATCAGCTTCGAGTCTGCTGGGGATATTTATTTCTCCGCTACTGGTCGGTCTGTTGATGAACCTGCACGGCGCAGGCGGCAGTCTGGAACAGGTCGGTAGGATTATGCTGCAACTTCTGCTGCCGTTCGTTCTTGGTCACCTCTCTCGCCCATGGATTGGTGATTGGGTTGCCCGACATAAAAAGTGGATCTCAAAAACCGACCAGACTTCAATTCTGCTGGTGGTCTATTCCGCATTCAGCGAGGCGGTCGTGAACGGCATCTGGCATAAAGTCGGCGTCGGCTCGTTGCTCTTCATCGTGGCCGTCAGCCTGGTCCTGCTGGCTATCGTGATTACCATCAATATCTTCGTCGCACGCAAATGTGGCTTTAACAAGGCCGATGAAATCACGATTGTTTTCTGCGGTTCGAAAAAGAGT
This sequence comes from Raoultella sp., assembly GCF_039594335.1. NCBI lineage: Bacteria > Pseudomonadati > Pseudomonadota > Gammaproteobacteria > Enterobacterales > Enterobacteriaceae > Klebsiella > Raoultella sp. The sequence continues at coordinate 6,561 of NZ_JBCNNS010000148.1, read as the reverse complement.
CTGGCAAACGGCATACCGATGGCCAATATTCTCTTCCCGACGTCAATTCTGGGGATCATGGTGCTGCCGCTGATGATTTTCCACCAGATCCAGTTGATGGTGTGCGCCGTACTGGCTCGACGCTACAAACGGCAGGCTGAAGCACGGCTGGCGCAGGAGAAAACCCGCGCCTCTGAAGCTTAACGCGGCTGCTTCAAGGGCTGAACCAACGGGGTCAGCCCTTCCGTTTTAATCAACAAAGTTAATGCCATCAGCTCGCCAAGATGGCCGGCAGGAAACTGGTCTTTACGGGCAAACCACAGCAAATACTCTTCCGGCACATCAATCAGGCGACGGCCTTTGTATTTGCCAAACGGCATTTCCGTGTTGGCAATCTCTATGAGCTGAGCTTTATCCACGTTATTCCCCCAGCAGCCGCAGCATTTCGGCTTCGTCAATGACAGCAATGCCCAGTTCTTGTGCTTTAGCGAGCTTAGAGCCCGCCGCTTCGCCGGCAATCACCAGATCCGTTTTCTTCGAGACGCTGCCGGCGACTTTCGCCCCCAGTGCCATCAGCCGCGCCTTAGCATCATCGCGAGAAAGCTGGCTGAGACTACCGGTCAGGACAACCGTTTTACCGGCAAACGGACTGTCAATCTCCTCAGCATTGACTACCGCCGGCGTAGGCCAGTTGACCCCTTCGGCACGAAGCTGCGCGATCACATTGCGGTTGTTCTCTTCAGCAAAGAAGTGAAAGACATGAGTGGCTACGACGATACCCACATCCGGAACTTTTTGCAGTTCCTCAATGGAAGCCTGCTCCAGCGCTTCAATCGTGACAAAATAGGCCGCCAGCCCGGCGGCCGTTGCTTCACCGACTTCACGAATACCTAATGCGTAGAGGAAACGAGCAAAGGTGGTTGATTTCGATTTTTCCAGAGCATTAACCACGTTTTGTGCTGATTTAGGCCCCATTCGATCCAGACCGGTGAGCTTCCCGGCAGTTAAGCGGAACAGATCCGCCGGCGTGTGGACGTACTCTTTCTCAACCAGCTGATCGATAATTTTATCCCCCATACCTTCCACATCTAACGCGCGGCGGGAGACGAAATGTTTTAACGCTTCCTTACGTTGCGCGCCGCAAATTAATCCGCCGGTACAGCGCGTTACCGCCTCGCCTTCGACCCGTTCAACATCAGAGTGACACACCGGGCAATGGGTCGGGAAGACGATTTCTTGCGTCTCCTGCGGGCGCTCTGAGAGTACGACGTTGACAACCTGAGGAATCACGTCCCCCGCGCGGCGAATCACCACTTTATCGCCAATTCGTAGACCCAGACGCTCTATTTCATCGGCATTGTGCAAGGTAGCATTACTCACCAGAACACCGGCAACATGCACTGGCTCCAGACGTGCCACCGGCGTGATGGCCCCGGTACGCCCCACCTGAAACTCTACGTCGCGCACGAAAGTCATTTGCTCCTGCGCCGGGAACTTAAAAGCCACCGCCCAACGCGGCGCGCGGGCCACAAATCCAAGCTGTTCCTGAAGCGCCAGGGAGTCGACTTTGATGACCACGCCATCAATATCAAAACCTAAATTCGGACGGTCTTCTTCAACTTTACGGTAGTAAGTAAGCACTTCCTCTGGGGTATGGCAGAGTTTCACCCGGTCGCTCACCGGCAGCCCCCACGCTTTAAACTGCAGCAAACGGCCAGAATGACTCCCCGGCAGCTCACCGCCATCCAGCGCGCCCACGCCATAGCAAAAGAAAGTAAGTGGTCGCTTCGCCGTAATTCGCGGATCGAGCTGACGCAGTGAACCTGCCGCCGCGTTTCGTGGGTTAGCAAACACTTTCCCTCCACTACGACGGGCCTCATCGTTAATTTTTTCGAAGCCGGCCTGCGGTAAGAAGACCTCGCCGCGAACCTCCAGCCGCGCTGGAATATTATCGCCGCGTAGCTTCAGCGGGATGGCGCGAATCGTCCTGACGTTGGCGGTGATATCTTCGCCAGTGGTGCCGTCGCCACGGGTTGCCGCCTGAACCAGCACGCCATTTTCATATAAAATGCTGACCGCCAGCCCGTCCAGCTTTAGCTCACAGCAATAAATCAGGTCATCACTGCTCTTCAGCCGATCCTGAACGCGCTTGTTAAAGGCAAGGAAGCTCTCTTCGTCAAAGACGTTGTCCAGCGACAGCATCGGAACCTCATGACGGACCTGGCTGAATGACGCCAGCGGCGCCGCGCCCACGCGTTGGGTTGGTGAATCAGAGGTAATCAGATCCGGATGTTGGGCTTCAAGCTCGCGCAGTTCGCGCATTAACCGGTCATATTCCGCATCGGGAATTTCCGGGGTATCCATAACGTGGTACAGATATTCATGATGGCGAAGCGTGGTTCGCAGTTCAGTTAGTTTTTGTTCGATCGGTTCCATATCACACCATCAATGATAAAAAACCCCCGGCAGGCGGGGGTTCTGGATTGGTAGACGAAACGCCGGGGAATAAATCAGGCGTTAGCCTCTTTAACTTCACGAATACGGTCCTGATATTCGCGCAGTTTTTGCGGGGTCATCATCCGACGCTGATCGTCCAGCACCACACCACCAACTTCATCGGCAATATACTGTGCGGATTGCAGCATCAATTTAAAGTTTTGTAGCTCATCACCAAACGACGGCACCTGCATAAAGATCGTGACGCCAGGCGTGGTCATATCGGCCATACCGTCAGGATTGAAGGTACCCGGTTTAACCATATTGGCCAGGCTGAACAGAACCTGACCACTGCCATCCGGGCTGAGATGGCGATGGAAGATATTCATATCACCAAATTTAAAGCCCGCCTGCTGGATGCTGTTAATCAGTACTTCGCCGTTAATCTGCGTGCCCTGATGTGCAGAAACGTTCATGACGATAACCGTTTCTTTGCGTTCTTTTGGCTGCGGCGCGGGCTGCTGAGGCTTAGCTGCCTGCGGTTGCGGTTCTGGTGCCGGCTGAGACTGTGCAGCGACGACAGGCTGCGGCGCTGGCTGCTGTACCGGAGCAGGCTGCTGTGGCGCACGCTGAACAACCGGCTGCTGAGACTGAGGCTGATATTGCGGCGGCACAGGTTGCTGCGGCGCGACAGGTTGCGGTGGCTGTTGCACCTGAGGCGACGGCACATGAGGCTGTGGCGCCTGATGCTGAGCGGGCTGCTGCCGTACAGGCTCTTCGGGACGCACAGGCGGCTGCACCTGACGCTCGTAAGGAGGCTGATATTGGTGTTGCGGCGGCGCCTGACGAGGTGCTTCTTGCTCCCCATGCACGCCATTTGGGGCGTGGTTAACCCGGTGAACGCGAACTTCACCTACGCCTTCAACATCGTCATCAAAGTCATCGTTCTCAGACTCTTCGTCATCGCGAGACTTCATACGTTTCAGTGGGCGATCGCGAAACATCGAGGAACGTTCTTTACGGCTGGTCCAGAAACCGTGTACCAGTAAAGCGAGTATGGCGATCGCGCCAACAATGATTAATATCAGACGCAAATCCTGCATCATTATATTCTCTGTTGTTCTAACACCTTGCCACCACGGCAAACATTTACTCACTAAGAGTATTTGCCGATTACGTCGAGTGCAAGTGTGTGTACCGCTTTCACTACATAAAGATGAACTAAATCGTGCTTTTTGCTGTTTTTTCGAACATTTCCTAACTGGTTATTGTCTGACAACCCGATAAAATAAGCGGGCATTCAGTTAGGACGTCAAAAGAGGAGCATCGCCTGACCATGGTTTCAACATCCGCATCTATCCCGCGTAGCGGCGTCTACTATTTTTCGCAGGGCTGGAAACTGATCGGGCTGCCGGGGATTCGTCGTTACGTTTTTCTGCCTTTGTTAGTTAACATCATTCTGATGGGTGGCGCCTTCTGGTGGCTGTTCACCCGTCTGGATAGCTGGATCCCATCCTTAATGAACCATGTTCCGGACTGGCTACAGTGGCTGAACTATCTGCTGTGGCCCATCGTGGTCATCTCTATCCTGTTAGTGTTCGGTTACTTCTTCTCCACTATCGCCAACTGGATTGCCGCACCATTCAGTGGTCTGCTCGCTGAGCAGCTCGAAGCCCGTCTTACCGGCGCCACGCCGCCGGACGTGGGCATTTTTGGCATCATGAAAGACGTACCGCGCATTATGAAGCGTGAGTGGCAGAAGTTTGCCTGGTACCTGCCGCGCGCAATCGTACTGCTGATACTCTATTTCATTCCTGGGATTGGACAGACTCTGGCTCCGGTACTGTGGTTCCTGTTTAGTGCGTGGATGCTGGCCATTCAGTACTGCGACTACCCGTTCGATAATCACAAGGTTCCTTTTAAAACCATGCGCGAGGCGCTGCGTACCCGTAAAGTCACCAATATGCAGTTTGGCGCACTGACCAGCTTATTTACCATGATTCCAGTGCTGAACCTGGTCATTCTGCCGGTCGCCATTTGCGGCGCAACAGCCATGTGGGTCGATTGCTATCGCGATAAACACGCCATGTGGAGATAGCCCCCTCTTCTTATTACACTCAGCGCTTCAGACCAACAAAAGCATGGCCTGAAGCGAAGCAGCTATATACCGCTCCTTATTCCTTCTGGCTTAGCATTATTTCCCTTCTGAATATAGATATGCTAAATCCTTACTTCCGCATATTCTTTAAGCGGGTATGCTGGAGTCGTACTCCCAAATTTCATACAGTTAAGGACGGGCCATGAGTAAGATTTTTGAAGACAACTCCCTGACTATCGGCCACACGCCGTTAGTACGACTGAACCGAATCGGTAACGGACGCATCCTGGCAAAGGTTGAATCACGCAACCCGAGCTTCAGCGTAAAATGCCGAATCGGTGCCAATATGATTTGGGATGCCGAAAAACGCGGTGTACTAAAAGCAGGGGTTGAACTGGTTGAACCGACCAGCGGCAATACTGGTATTGCTCTCGCCTACGTTGCGGCAGCGCGCGGTTACAAGCTGACGCTGACCATGCCCGAAACCATGAGCATTGAACGTCGTAAGCTGCTGAAAGCACTCGGCGCGAATCTGGTGCTGACCGAAGGCGCGAAGGGCATGAAAGGTGCCATTCAGAAAGCCGAAGAAATTGTCGCCAGCAATCCGGAAAAATTCCTCCTTTTGCAGCAGTTCAGCAACCCGGCTAACCCGGAAATTCATGAAAAAACCACCGGCCCGGAAATCTGGGAAGATACCGATGGCCAGGTTGACGTATTCATCTCCGGCGTCGGCACCGGTGGTACTCTGACCGGCGTGAGTCGCTATATCAAAGGCACTAAAGGCAAGAAAGATTTGATCACCGTGGCGGTTGAACCTACCGACTCACCGGTTATCGCTCAGGCGCTGGCGGGCGTTGAGCTGAAGCCGGGTCCGCATAAAATTCAGGGCATCGGTGCCGGTTTTATCCCGGGCAACCTTGATCTGAAACTGGTTGATAAAGTGGTTGCTATCACCAACGAAGAAGCTATCTCCACCGCGCGTCGTCTGATGGATGAAGAAGGTATTCTGGCCGGGATCTCCTCCGGAGCCGCGGTTGCCGCTGCGCTGAAGCTGCAAGAGGATGAAGCCTTTACCGACAAGAACATTGTGGTTATCCTACCCTCTTCAGGTGAACGCTATTTAAGCACCGCACTGTTTGCCGATCTTTTCACCGAGAAAGAACTGCAACAGTAATGCCAGCTTGTTAATATCGTGTAAAAAAGCACCTTTTAAGGTGCTTTTTTGTGGCACACGTCAAAGTTTTACCCCTCCTGGCATTGATTCACCGCGTAGGGTCTGGTATTTAACCAACACATTTATTTTGATGCGCGAAATTATTCATAATTGGATTTCCACAAGCTGAATCGATTTTATGATTTGGTTCAAGTCTTCCTTTCGCGGCATAATGTTTAATGACGTGCCAGACGTCCACGGCCAGATGGTCTTTACAGCGAACACGCTGCTGACACCTTAGCCAGACACGTAGTGCCGACGCTAACAATACAGGCTAAAGCCTTGCCGTTAGGCTAGACTTTAGGTCCACAACACTAAACCTATAAGTTGGGGAAATATAATGTTCCAGCAAGAAGTTACCATTACCGCTCCGAACGGTCTGCACACCCGCCCTGCTGCTCAGTTTGTTAAAGAAGCAAAAGGCTTCACTTCTGAGATCACTGTAACCTCCAACGGCAAAAGCGCCAGCGCCAAAAGCCTGTTCAAACTGCAGACTCTGGGCCTGACTCAGGGTACCGTCGTAACTATCTCCGCTGAAGGCGAAGATGAACAGAAAGCAGTTGAGCATCTGGTAAAACTGATGGCTGAACTCGAATAAGTTCACGGGTTCTTTTTAATATCAGTCACAAGTAAGGTAGGGTTATGATTTCAGGCATTTTAGCATCCCCGGGTATCGCTTTCGGTAAGGCTCTCCTGCTGAAAGAAGACGAAATTGTCATCGACCGGAAGAAAATTTCTGCCGATAAGGTTGATCAGGAAGTCGAACGTTTCCTGAGCGGCCGCGCCAAGGCCTCCGCCCAGCTGGAGGTCATCAAAACCAAAGCTGGTGAAACTT